>NZ_VKHT01000724.1 GCF_014141535.1 Streptomyces alkaliphilus
CCCCACGCCCCCCGCCCCGACCACCTTTTCAGTTCCGAAGGACGAATCCCGATGACCGCACCAGAACCCGGGGCCTCCAACCCGATGGGCAACATTCCCGCCACCAAGCTGGACTGGCTGCTGGAGAACCTCCTCGAGCGCACCCCGGGCGCCCGTCACGCGCTGGTGCTCTCCCGCGACGGCCTCAAGCTCTGCCGCACCCCCGAGCTCTCCGAGGACCAGGCCGACCAGCTCGCCGCCATCTCCGCCGGCATCCAGAGCCTGTCGCACGGCGCCTCGATCGAGTTCGGCGACGGAAGCGGCGGTGTCCGTCAGTCGATGACCGAGTTCTACGGCGGCATCCTCTTCATCGTCGAGGCGGGGGACGGCGCCCACCTCGCCGTGGTCGCCGACGAGACCGCCGACCCCGGCCTGATCGGCCACAACATGAACGAGCTCGTCGAGCAGCTCGGCGAGTACCTCAGCGCCCCGCCCCGACGACCGGATGAAGGTGATGATCGGGCATGAGTCCTCCCCGGCACGAGAACCCGGACCGGCTGTACACCGTCACCGGTGGCCGCAGCCGGGCCACCTCGGACGCGTTCGACCTGGTCACCCTCGTGGTCAGCGAATGCGAACCCACCCCCGGCATGCAGTCCGAGCACGCCGCGATCCTGCGGTTGTGCCGGTACCCCACGGCGGTCGTGGAGATCGCCGCCGACCTCGGCATGCCGGTCGGCATCGTGAAGATCCTGCTCGGCGATCTGTTGGACACCGGACGGATCACCGCCCGCCACCCGCAGACCGCCCGGCGGTCGGCGCAACTACCCGACACTTCCCTCCTGGAGCAGGTGCTCGTTGGACTCCGCAACCTCTGATCCGGCTCTGCGTGCGACTTCCCGGACGCCACTGAGCAGCACCGCCGACAACGGCCTGAAGATCGTCATCGTCGGTGGCTTCGGCGTCGGCAAGACCACCATGGTCCGGTCCGTGAGCGACATCAGGCCGCTCAACACCGAGGAGACCATGACCCGCGCCGGGGAGGCGATCGACGACCTCTCCCGGGTGCGGGACAAGACCTCCACCACGGTGGCCTTCGACTTCGGCCGCATCACCCTGAACGAACGCACGATCCTCTACCTGTTCGGCGCCCCCGGCCAGGAACGCTTCTGGTTCCTGTGGGACCGCCTGTTCAGCGGCACCCTGGGCGCCGTGGTCCTGGTGGACACCCGCCGACTGGCCGACTCCTGGTACGCCATCGACCGCCTGGAACACCACGGCACCCCGTTCATCGTGGCGCGCAACGACTTCGGCGGCCCGGCCCACTCCGCCGAGGAGGTCCGCGAGGCACTCGACCTCTCCGACGACGTACCGATGGTGGAGTGCGACGCCCGCTCCCGCAACTCCAGCAAGTTCGTCCTCATCTCCCTGGTGGAGCACCTCCAGCGGCTCGCCGCGGCCCGGGAGGGGGTCCGGTGAGCGCGACGGGGGGCGGAGCCCCGGGCTGCCCGTTCGCCGACGGCACCGTGCCCCTGTCGGGATCCCGCTTCCACACCGATCCCGCCGCGCTCTACCGCGAGATGCGGCGCGAGCACGGCGCCGTGGTGCCGGTGGAACTGCTCGGCGGGTTCCCCGCCTGGCTGGTCATCGGTTACCGGGAGCTGCTGCGGGTCACCGGCGACCCCGAACTGTTCAGCCGCGACTCGGGGCTGTGGAACCAGTGGGCCTCCGTCCCGCCGGACTGGCCACTGCTGCCGATGATCGGCCGGAACCAGCCCTCCATCCTCTACACCGTCGGCAGCCGCCACCAGCGGCGGGCGATGATGATCTCCGACGCCCTGGAGGCCGTCGACCCCGTCGACCTGGCCCGGCACACCGAGCAACTCGCCGACTCCCTGGTGGACGGATTCTGCCGGAAGGGCGAGACGGAACTCATCTCGGCGTACGCGATGCTGCTGCCGGTGCTGGTGCTCGCCCGCCTCTACGGTTTCCCCGACGTCGAGGGCCCCGACCTCGCCCGGGCCCTCAACGACATGATCGACGGCGGGGAGAACGCCTTCGCCGGTCAGCAACACCTGGCCGGTTCCATGCACCGGTTGGTGGCGAACCGGCGGGCCCACCCCACCAAAGACGTCGTCTCGCGCATGCTGGCCCACCAGCCGCAGGAGTTCACCGACGAGGAGATCCTCCAGGACCTCATGGTGATGACGGCCGCCGGCCACCAGCCGACCGCCGACTGGATCGGCAACTCGGTGCGCCTGATGCTCACCGACGACCGCTTCGCCGCCTCCCTGGCCGCCGGGCGCAACAGCACCGGCGAGGCCATGAACGAGGTGCTCTGGGAGGACACCCCCACCCAGAACGTCGCGGGGCGCTGGGCCTCCCGCGACACCCAGCTCGCCGGCCGGCACATCCGCACCGGTGACATGCTCCTGCTCGGCCTGGCCGCCGCCAACTCCGACCCCTCCGTACACGCCGGGGCGGGCGCGGGAAGCGGTCCGTACGACGGACTGCGCGGCGGCAACCACGCCTTCTTCTCCTTCGGCCACGGCGAGCACCGCTGCCCGTTCCCCGCCCGGGAGATCGCCGAGATCATCGCGCGGACCGGCATCGAGGTCCTCCTCGACCGCCTGCCCGACATCGATCTCGCCGTACCCGCCGCGTCCCTGGTCCGGCGTCCCTCGCCGTGGCTGCGCGGTATGGCCGCACTGCCCGTCCGCTTCACCCC
>NZ_VKHT01000725.1 GCF_014141535.1 Streptomyces alkaliphilus
CTCCGGGCCCCGCCCCGACCGCCCGCCCGGAAAACGACGTTCGTCCCTCCGCATCAACCGAGGAGCCCCAGTGAAGTCCACCGCCCCCGACACCACCGCCGTCCGGGAGCTCCTGGAGGAGGGGCGCGCGCTGACCACCCCCGCTCTGCGGGCCGCCGTGGACCGGCTCGCGCCGCCCATGGACACCGTGGCCGCCTACCACTTCGGCTGGATCGACGCCGACGGCCGCCCCGCCGAGGCGGACGGCGGCAAGGCGGTCCGTCCCGCCCTCGCTGTGCTCTCCGCCGAGGCCGCCGGGGCCACCCCCGCCGTCGGGGTGCCCGGCGCGGTGGCGGTCGAACTGGTCCACAACTTCTCCCTGCTCCACGACGACCTGATGGACGGTGACGAGCAGCGCCGGCACCGGGACACCGTGTGGAAGGTGCACGGTCCGGCCCACGCCATCCTCGTCGGTGACGCGCTGTTCGCCCTGGCGGGAGAGATCCTGCTGACCGAGGGCGGGGAGCACGCCGCCCGGGCGGCCCGGCGGCTGGCCTCGGCGACGCGACGGTTGATCGACGGTCAGGCCCGTGACATCAGTTTCGAGCACCGGGAGATGGTCGGGGTCGAGGAGTGCCTGCGGATGGAGGGGGACAAGACCGGCGCGCTGCTGGCCTGCGCCGCCTCCATCGGCGCGGTTCTGGGCGGCGCCGACGACCGAACCGCGGACGCGCTGGAGGCATACGGCCACGACCTGGGCCTGGCCTTCCAGGCGGTGGACGACCTGCTCGGCATCTGGGGGGATCCGCGCTCCACGGGCAAGCAGACCTGGAGCGACCTGCGCCGGCGCAAGAAGTCGTTGCCGGTGGTCGCGGCGGTGGCGGCGGACAACGCCGCCGCCCGGCGGCTGACGGCGCTGCTGACGGCCGACGCGAAGAAGTCCCCGGCGGAGTTCCAGGACTTCGACGAGGCGGAGTTCGCCGAGCGGGCCGGGCTGATCGAGGAGGCCGGTGGACGGGAGTGGACCGAGGCGGAGGCGCGCCGTCGGCACGTGGCCGCCCTGGCCGCGATCGAGGACCTGTCGATGCCGGACCGGGTGCGGGAGCGGTTCCGCGCGCTGGCCGACTTCGTGGTGATCCGCGAGCGCTGAACCCGGGCCCGGGCGCGGTGTCGTGTCCCCTCTCCGGGGTACGGCGCCGCGCCCGGGCGGGCATGCGGTGAAGAAGGTTCGGAAGGAGGCCCGGCGGAGCGGGGTTCAGTGCAGGAAGGAGTCGCGCAGGCGCTCCCGGTGTTCCGGACCGACGCCCAGACCCTCGCGCAGGTAGGTCTCGGTGTCGCCCCAGTCCACGACGATCTGGTCGAAGGCCGCCTGCAGGTACTCGTGCCGGGCGTCGAAGAGCGGCGCCAGGAGCTCCATGACCTCCTCCGACAGACCGCCCTCGGCGTTGCTTCCCCGGGTCACCCGGTAGCGGTTGATCCCGATGTTGGACTTCAGGTAGTCGGCGATGATCGCCTCCCGCTCGATGCCGAGGGCGATCAGGGTGATCGCGACGGTCAACCCGGCGCGGTCCTTTCCGGCCGCACAGTGCATCAGCACCGGCGTGCTGCCGCCGGCGAGCGATCGCAGCACCCGACCGTGCTCGTCGCGCCGTTCGCGGATCATCATCCGGTAGGACGCCACCATCCGGCCCGCCGCCCGGCCGTCCTCCAGTTCGGCGCGCAACTGCGCCAGCTGACCGTGGCGCACCATCCGCCAGAAGTCCGCCCCGTCGGCGGGGTCGGTGAGCGGCAGATTGACGTTCCGCACACCCGACAGTTCCACATCCGCGCCCTCCAGCGCCTGATCGGCGGCGTTGCGGAAGTCGAAGATCGTGTGCAGCCCCAGGGAGTCCAGGACCCGGCGGTCCTCCTCGGTGGCCTTGGCCAGGTGTCCGCTGCGGAAGAACCGACCGGGTCGTATGCGTCTGCCGTCCCCCGCGGGGAGCCCGGCCAGGTCACGGAAGTTGCGGACTCCGGTCAGCAGGGGCTCTGCGGACTGTTGCGTCACGGTTCCTCCTCGTCGTGGGGTCGCCGTCCCGGCAAGTCCGACGGCGCCCGAACGCCTCGACCCTACGGCATGGGAGGTCCCGGGCCCATGCCCGGCGGGGTCCCTCCCGCCTCCTGCTGATGGCGAAAGACGGTGTCATCCGTATCGGCTTCAACGACCGCTGTTCCCGGATACCCGAAGTCGAGGGTTTCCGGAATGACGTTATGATCGCGGCGGTTTGGTTTCAGCGATCGACCCCACCCTCCATCGGGAGGCCGTCCCCACGGCGCACGGTGGCGAAGGGGTGAACGCCTCCGACGGTCGCGTATCGGGGGATCGCCGCGCGCGTGCGGTGGGCCCCCGGACGGGACGGATCCGGTCGGATCGTGTTCCCCGACGTCAACGCCTCCCGGTGACCCGGCTCGTCGATGTTCCCGTCGACGCGGGCACCGGCGTGGGGCCGGGCGCCACTCCGGCGTCCTTCGAAACCGGGACCCGACCACCCCGCCCACCCGTCCGTTCGGAGGTCAGCTCTCATCACCCGGGCGCCGTCCGGCCGTGCGTCCGCCTCGGCGCTCGCCCCCGGAGCGGTTTCCGAGCATCCCCGCAGCACCTGCCGGCCCGGCAGCGTTCACTGTTCCGACGAAGTCCGAGGACGCCGATGCCCCACCCGCAGCGCCACGAGGCCACCCCCTGGGAC
>NZ_VKHT01000726.1 GCF_014141535.1 Streptomyces alkaliphilus
AGACGGGCGGTGCCGAGCGTCCGCCGCGCCAGGGCGGGCACGGCCCGGGCGTTCCTGCCGGCGAACATCGCGGCACGGCGGCCGACGACGGAGATCAGGGTCTGCAAGCCGGCTTTCCTGCCGTGGGTCACGTCATCTCCCGGATGGAGGTCGAAACGGCCGGCACGAAGCCACCCTCCACCGCGGTGCCGGGTCGCATCGATCCGGCCTCTCAATCAAGCCTTCCCGTTCGCCGCGGCAGCACCAGCGGCCTGCCGGAGCCGTCCCACGGCCAACCGGTGCACACACCCGGGCACGCGGTCCTCACCCGAATGCCGGTCGGTGCACAGCGCACCCGCGGCGTGTACCCCAGCCGCGTCGGCTCCGGCGTACGCCCCGCCCCATCCCGAGGTGGGGGCGCACCGCTGAGCATGCCCAACCGCGTACGGCTCCGCCGCGCGTCCTCGTACTCCGCTCAACTGTGGGGGCTCGACAATGGTGGGAAAGGGGCGTCGGCCGCGGATCGCCGCACCCGCGCCGGCGGATCCGCCTAGAGCGCCCTCGGGGCGCCCCTCGAACCGGGGTACGACCCGGGCCGGCCCGGTCCAGTGGCATCGGGCTCCGTACCCGCGGCCTTGAGCCCGGTCAGGGGGTAACGATGGGGAAGTCGCGGTCACCGGGGTCGAGGATGGCCGCGAGCCGTTGGAGGACCGTGGTGTCGCCGTCGGCCCGGATGCCCGCCTCGGCCAGTGCCTCGGGCGTCGGGTCTCCCAGGGCGAGCGCGGGCAGTTGGCGGGTGGTGGCGGTGAGGGTGACGTCGGCGGCGTTCTGCTGGGGTGCGGCGGTGTGGGTGAGGACGCCGTTGGCCAGACGCAGTCGGTACTCCTCATCGGTGTCGGTGAGGACGATGTCGATGGCCATGTGCTCGTCCCACGCCTTCGGACCGTCGACCTGGATGGCGAGGGCGTCGAACACGAGGCGGGGGCTGAGGTTGGCGATGATGTCGGCGGAGGCAGTGACGGTGGGGGTGCCGAACCGGCCCTCGCGCAGTTCGGTGGCGCCGGACAGGTAGAAGTTGCGCCAGGTGCCGTTCTCCGCCCCGTAACCGAGTTGTTCGTAGGTGTCGGCGAGCAGTTCACGCGCCGCGGCATGGTCGGTCCGGGCGAAGACGACGTGGTTGAGGACTTCGGCCACCCAGCGCAGGTCGCCGGCTTCGAAGGAGGCGCGGGCCTTGTCCACCACCGTGTCGGCGCCGCCCATGAACTCCACGTAGCGCCGTGCGGCCTCGGTGGGGGTGTGTTGCCACAGGTGGGCGGGGTTGCCGTCGAACCAGCCCATATAGCGCTGGTAGACGGCCTTGAGGTTGTGGTTCACCGACCCGTAGTAGCCGTGGGTGGACCATTCCCTCTCCAGGGCGGGCGGGAGCTGGAGGTGCTCGGCGATCTCGGTTCCGGTCCAGCCCTTGTTGATCAGGCGCAGTGTCTGATCGTGGAGGTAGCCGTACAGGTCGCGCTGGACGCTCAGGAAGTGCTTGATGCGGTCCTGACCCCAGGTGGGCCAGTGGTGCGAGGCGAACGCCACGTCGGTGGTGTCACCGAACAGGTCGATGCACTCGGTGAGGTACTGCGACCAGCGGCGCGGGTCGCGGACCACGGCGCCGCGCAGGGTGAGCAGGTTGTGCAGGGTGTGGGTGGCGTCCTCGGCCGTGCACAGGGCCCGCAGGTCGGGGAAGTGGATGAGCATCTCCGAGGGGGCCTCGGTGTCCGGGGCCATCTGGAACACCATGCGGACGCCGTCGACGGTCTCCTCCTGCCCGGTGGCGGTGATCTCCACGGTCGGCGCGATGAGGCTGACGGTGCCGGTGGCGGTGGTCTGCCCGAGGCCGGCGCCGACCTGGCCCCGCGGGCCGCGTGCCAGGGCCGCCCCGTACATGTAGGCCGCACGGCGGGCCATCGCGGTGCCCGCGTACACGTTCTCGGCCACCGCGTGCTCGGTGAAGCCCTCCGGGGCGAGCACCGGTACGCGTCCCGCGTCGACGTCCTCCCGGGTGGTGACGCCCTTGACACCGGCGAAGTGGTCGGCGTGGGAGTGCGTGTAGAGGACCCCGGTGACCGGACGCTCCCCGCGGTGCTCGCGATACAGCGCCAGGGCGGCCTCCGCCGTCTCCACCGACAGCAGCGGGTCGATCACAACGACGCCGGTCGCCCCCTCGACGAACGTCACGTTCGACAGGTCCAAGCCGCGGACCTGGTAAATGCCCTCCACGACCTCGAAGAGGCCCTGCCCGGCGACAAGCTGTGACTGGCGCCACAGGCTCGGGTTGACCGTGTCGGGAGCCTCGCCCTCCAGGAAGGCGTAGGTGTCGTTGTCCCACACGACGCGCCCGTCCTCGGCGGTGACGGCATTCGGCTCCCGGCGCGCGATCAGCCCGCGCGCCGCGTCCTCGAAGTCCTGCCGGTCGGAGAACGGCAAGTCCTCCCGCAGCTCGGCCGACTGCTGGGCAATGAACGGCTGAGCGGGCTTGGATACCGAAGTCATATCAACACCTTTGTCTCATGTCCGTCGAAAAAATACTCTACCTCTCTTGGAGGGCATTTACATCATAAATAAGGATCAACGCCTTTCATGGTGATCTTTCGGGCATTCGGTATGATGGTGGGCGTCCGCCCGGCTACAAGGCCCATCATCGGGTTCCCGGTCCCTCGGTGGGGGTGGGGTGCGGG
>NZ_VKHT01000727.1 GCF_014141535.1 Streptomyces alkaliphilus
GGGGTGGGGGAGGGGAGCGCGACCCGGCGGCCGCGCAGGCCGGCGATCCCGGCGGAGAGGAAGAACTGCAGGACGGCGACGCCCGCGATGGTGGCGCCGGCGGCGGTGCCCAGGTGCCAGGAGAGCAGCAGGCCGATCACGGTCGCGGTGATCCCCAGCAGCGCGGCGCCCGCCATGACCGCCGGTACCCGACGGGCCCACGGCAGCGCGGCGGCGGGCGGCGCGATGAGCAGTCCGAAGACCAGCAGCGTGCCCACGACGTGGAAGGAGGCCACGATCGCGAGGGTGACCAGGCCGAGCATCGCGGCCCGGGCGAGGCGGGGCCGCAGTCCGAGGGTGTGTGCCTTGCGTTCGTCGAAGGAGAGGGCGACGAAGGCGCGGTGGCCGGCCAGGGAGATCAGTGCGGCGAGGAGGAGCGCGACGCCCAGGTGCCACAGGTCGCGTTCGCGGACCGCCAGCACGTCCCCGAAGAGGAAGCCGGTCAGGTCGACGGCGAAGGACCCGGAGCGGGAGACGATGATCACGCCCAGCGAGAGCATGCCGACGAACAACAGACCGATCGCGGTGTCCCGGGACAGGCGCGGGGAGTGCTCCAGGACGGTGACCCCCGCCGCCATGACCGCGGCGCCGGCCGCGGCCCCGAGCAGGAGGTTGCCACCCAGGAGGGAGGCGAGGGCCACGCCCGGCAGCATGCCGTGGGACATGGCGTCGCCCAGGAAGGCCATGCCGCGCAGCACGACCCAGGTGCCGGCGAGTGCGCAGATCAACGAGACCAGCACACCGCCCCACAGGGCGCGCTGCACGAAGGTCACCTCGAAGGGACCGACCAACCACTCCATGGCTGGACCGTACAATGAAAATCGTTTTCGATTCAACGTCAGGAGAGCGCCGTGCCCGGGACCCGACCGTCAGCGATCGAGCTGGAGAATCTCTCGGTGGTGCGCGGGCGACGCCTGGTGTTGTCCCAACTCAACGCGCGTATACCGAAGTTCGACATCACCACCGTCGTGGGTGGCAACGGCGCGGGGAAGTCCACCCTGCTCGGCGTCCTCGCCGGTGTGATCAACGTGACAGGCGGCACCCTCACCCGCGACGGCGTCGGCCGCGTCGCCCACGTGATGCAGCGCACCGACGTCCCCGACGCCCTGCCGCTCACCGTCCGCGAGACCGTGGCCATGGGACGCTGGGAACGCCTCGGTCCCTGGCGTCGCGCCCGGGCGGAGGACCGCCGACGGGTCGCGGAGACCATGGCCGAACTGGGGATCGAGGGCCTCGCCGACCGCCGCCTCGACGAGCTCTCCGGCGGGCAGCGCCAACGGACCCTGGTCGCCCAGGCCCTCGTCCAGGACGCCGACCTGCTCCTGCTCGACGAACCCACCACCGGCCTCGACGCCGCCGCCCGTGCCGACATCCTCGGTGTCCTCGACGCCCTGCCCGCCCGCGGGGTCACGGTCGTCCACGCCACCCACGACCCGGAGGCCGCCCATCGCGCCGGCCACTGCCTGGCCCTGGACGCCGGCGCCGTCGTCGCCGGGGGCACCCCGGCGGAGGTGCTCGGCCCCCGCCCCGGCTGACCGACGCTCAGGCCGGATCGAGGTGCTGTTCGGTCCAGATCGTCTTCCCCGCCGGCGTGTACCGGCTGCCCCACCGGTGGGCGATCTGGGCCACCAGGAAGAGCCCGCGCCCGCCCTCGTCGGCCGGTCGCGCCCGCCGCAGGTGCGGCTGCGTCTGGCTCGGATCCGACACCTCGCAGATCAGCCTGCGATCCCGGATCAGCCGCAGACCGATCGGGCCCCCCGCGTAACGGATCGCGTTCGTCACCAACTCGCTCACGATCAGCTCGGTGCCGAACACCAACTCCTCCGGCACCTCCCATGCCGCCAACCGCTCGGAGGTCAGCGTCCTGGCCCGCGCCACCACCCCGGGATCGGCCGGCAGCTCCCAGAACGCCGTGCAGTCCGCCGGCACCGCGCCCATGCGCGCCATCAGCAGTGCCAGGTCCTCCCGGCGGGGACGCTCGCGCAGCCGGGCCGCCATCCGCTCGCCCAGCTCGCGCAGCGGGAGGTTCCGGGTCACGGCCGCCCTCGCCCCCTCGCGCACCACCCGGGCGTCCCGGCCCGGGCCCTCGACGTCCTCCCCGGTGGGCACCTCACCCCCGGACCCGAAGTCGAGGGGGGCGCCGGAGCCGTCCCCGATGGCGACGGCGGTGATGGGATCGATGGAGGCCGCTTCCGAACCCCCGGGGGCGAGGACGGACCCGCCCGTCGGCAGGATGCCCTCCGCGGCCAGTGCCGCCGGGTCGCCGCTGGGGAACACCAATACGTCTCCCGGCTCCATCCGCAACTCCACCGGCTCGAAGGGCTCCCCGCCCGTGCCCAGCGGGGGCCCCGTCTGGAGCTTCACCTCCTCCGCGTCCGCCTCGCCCACCCGGCACAGCACCGGTGACGGGTGACCGGCCGCCGCGATCATGCACATCCGTTCGATCGGGTCGTACGTCGCGTACAGACAGGTGGCACCCAGCAGCGACCCCACGGGATCGTTCCGCTCCTCCTCCTCGCCGAACCGCACCACCAGATCGTCCAGGTGCGTCAGCAACTCGTCCGGCGGGGGGTCGAGGTCCGCGAGGGTCTGCACCGCGGACCGCAACCGTCCCATCGCCCCCGCCGCGTTCACGCCGTGACCC
>NZ_VKHT01000728.1 GCF_014141535.1 Streptomyces alkaliphilus
GCCGACGGCACCCCCGCCGAGGGCGCCCCGGGGGCGGGGGCGCCCTCGGCGGGGGTGCCGTCGGCCGCGAGCAGCGGACCGGCCGACCGGCGGACGCCGGGACGACGATCACGCAGCGCGGCGGCGATCTGCTCGGCGGTGAGCACCAGGCCGGTGGCCCCCGTGCACGAGACCACCAGGTCGGCCAGGCGCAGCTCGGCGGCGAGCGAGATGGCGTTGATCGGCACCGCGCGGGCGGAGAGGGTGCCGCCGGGCACGCGACCGGCGCCGCGCAGCTCGTTGAGGTTGTCGGCCAGCCGCTCGGCCCTGGACAGGGTGCGGTTGGCGATCACCAGTTCGGTCGCGCCGGCACGGGCCAGCGTCGTCGCGGCCAACGAGGACATGGAACCGGCCCCGATCACCAGGACCCGCTTGCCCGCGATCCACGCCGGGACGTCCGGCATCGCCTCGGCACCCGGCGTCGGCGGCCCGGCGACCGGGGTCCCGCCGCCCGCCGCGACGAGGTCGGCACGGGCCAGCTGCTCGAGCCCGAAGGTGACCAGCGACTGCCCGGCACGGTCGATGGCGGTCTCGCTGTGGGCACGCTTGCCCACCCGCAGGGCGCGCTGGAACAGCTCGTTCAGCAGTCGGCCGGCCGACTGCTCCTCCTGCGCCAACGCCAGCGCGTTCTTGATCTGGCCGAGGATCTGGCCCTCCCCCACCACCATGGAGTCCAGGCCGCAGGCCACCGAGAACAGGTGGTGCACGGCCCGGTCCTCCCACCGGGTGTAGGTGTGGGCGGCGAGATCCTCGACGGACAGCCCGCTGTGCCGGGACAGCACGGCGGTGAGGTCCGAGACGCCCTCGTGGAAACGATCGACGTCCGCGTACAGCTCGATGCGATTGCAGGTGGACAGCACCGCGGCCTCGGCCGCGGTGTCCGTGCCGAGGGTGTCGCGCAGCAGCTTGCCCCGGTGGTCGGGGGCGAGGGCGGCACGCTCCAGGACGCTGACCGGCGCACTGCGGTGACTCAGGCCGACGACGAGCAGGCTCATGCCGGCATCACCGCCGGGAGATCGTCACCCGGGTCGCCGTCCCGGCCCGCGCGCGCCTCGGCGCGCACCTCCGCGTCGTCACGACCGCGCACCACAGCCCCGGCGGGGGCGCCGGGTCCGGAGGGAATCGAGGCGGGGGCGGCCGGTGGCGACGCCTCACCCGCCTTGCGCTGCTCGTGGAAGGCGAGGATCTGCAACTCGATGGAGAGGTCCACCTTGCGCACGTCCACGCCCTCGGGCACGGAGAGCACGGTGGGCGCGAAGTTCAGGATGGAGGTGACACCGGCCTCCACGAGGCGGTCGCAGACCTGCTGCGCCGCGCCCGCGGGGGTGGCGATGACCCCGATGGAGACCCCGTTGTCCTCGATGATCGTCTCCAGCTCATCGATGTACTGGACCGCGATCCCCGCGACGGGCCGCCCGGTCATGCCCGGGTCGGCGTCGATCAGCGCGGCCACCCGGAAACCGCGGGAGGCGAACCCGCCGTAGTTGGCGAGCGCGGCGCCCAGGTTTCCGATACCGACGATGACGACCGGCCAGTCCTGGGTGAGCCCGAGTTCGCGCGAGATCTGGTACACGAGATACTCGACGTCGTAGCCGACCCCGCGGGTGCCGTAGCTGCCGAGGTAGGAGAAGTCCTTGCGGAGCTTGGCGGAGTTCACCCCCGCCGCGCCGGCGAGTTCCTCGGATGAGACGGTGGGCACCGAACGCTCGGAGAGTGCGGTCAGCGCACGCAGGTACAGGGGGAGCCGGGCCACCGTCGCCTCGGGGATCCCTCGGCTGCGGGTCGCCGGTCGATGGGGGCGGCCAGTTGCCACGATGCTCCTGCCGGTCGGGCCAAGCGGTGAGCGGCCGGCCGGAACCGGTCCGCTCCATCTCCGCCAGGCTATGTCTTTGTGAACGCGTGCACAAAGATACTGTCCGTTTTGCCCGGCCAAAGTGACCGGTGCCACATGCACCGACAAGGCCATGGAATGACACTCCTCACACACGTGACGACAGCGGACGAAGCCCGGCGAAACGACCGGTGATCGCTCACCGAAACCGGACGAAAATTCTCTTTTCCTCCCCTCCGGGAGAAGGCCCGACCCGGTGACCCGGTGCCGTGCCCGGGGGTCGTTCGACCCGGGCCGGAGTCGTCGCGGGGGTCGGTGCCGCGCCCGGTGCCGACCGGGGACCGGGGCCGAACGGCCCCCCGGCGGGACATGGCGTGAACGGCTCCGGTGCTCATCTCCCCGGCGCTCCGAGCGCGGCCCGCAGCCGGTCCTCCCGGATCCGCCAGAAGTCGTGCTGCCGCCCGTCGATCAGGACCACCGGGATCTGCTCCCAGTACTCCTCGTGCAACCCGGGCTCGCGGGTGATGTCCCGCTCCTCCCAGCGCACCCCGAGATCCGCGCACACGGCTTCCACCACCGCCCGGGCGTCGTCGCACAGATGACACCCCGGCTTACCGATCAGCGTCACCAGGCGGTCGGGGTGTTCCCCGCCGGCGGGTGACGTGCGCCTCGACGGTCCGGGGGCGTCGCCCGGGGTCGACGGCGGGGTCGACGGGCCGCCGCCGTCCGCCCGGCGCCGGCCGGAGGTCAGCCGGGAGAGCAGGGACCGCCCGGGACCGGGGAGGGCGTCGGCCCCGGGGGACGGCCCGGGAG
>NZ_VKHT01000729.1 GCF_014141535.1 Streptomyces alkaliphilus
CAGCGTCGGATCTGTATAAGAGACAGGTGCGCGGGCGTGCGTCCCGCACCGCCGGTCAGTCGGCGAGCGCGGTGACCGCGCCGGCCAGCCGGTGGGCGACGCCGGGCACCCGCTGGTGGATGCCGTCGCGCACCACGTGCCGGCCGGCGACCACCGTGTGCAGGACATCGGCGGCGCCGGCGGCGAAGACCACCGGCTCCGCCCCCTCACCCGCCGGGACCCCGGCGGTGCGGGGGGATTCGGGGTCGATGGTGATCAGGTCGGCGGGGGCCCCGACGGCGATCCGGCCGCCCTCGGGCATCCCGAGCGCCGCCCAACCACCGGCGCAGGCGGCGGTGAGCAGCTCGTCGGCGGTGAAACGCCCCCGGACCCCGGTGCGCAGCCGTTCGTGCATCTCGACCGCCCGCGCCTCCTCGAAGAGGTCGATCACGGCGTGACTGTCGCTGCCCAGGGACAGCGGGCAGCCCGCCGCGGCCAGCTCGGCGGCCGGTCCGATGCCGTCGGCGAGGTCCCGTTCGGTGGTGGGACACAGGCAGACCCCGGTGCCCGAGCCACCGAGCAGGTCGATGTCCCCGGCGGTCGGGTGGGTGGCGTGCACGGCGGTGGTGCGGGGGCCGAGCACGCCGTGGTCGGCGAGCAGACGGGTCGGGGTGCGGCCGGTGGCCGCCAGACACTCCTCGTTCTCGGCGGGCTGCTCGGAGAGGTGGACGTGCAGCGGGGCGTCGTGGTCCCGGGCCCACCGCGCCACCGGACCGAGTTGTTCGGCGGGAACCGCCCGCACCGAGTGCGCGGCGGCCCCGATCCGGCCGGCGGGGCCGGGGCCGGGGCGCAGCGCGGAGACCCGCTCGGCCCAGGCGTCGGCGTCGGTGTCGGCGAAGCGCAGTTGGGGTCCTTCGGGCGGGCGGCCGAAGCCGGCCGTCAGGTAGCAGGTGTCGAGCAGCACCAGGCGGATGCCGGCCTCGGCCGCCGCTTCCCCGAGGGCGATCGCCATGATGTTCGGCTCGTTGTACCGCACGCCTCCCGGCGCGTGGTGCAGGTAGTGGAACTCCCCGACGCAGGTGATCCCTGCCAGGGCCATCTCCGCGTAGACGCCCACGGCCAGTTCGCGGTAGGCGTCGGGGGTGAGGCGGTCGGCGATCCGGTACATGCCCTCCCGCCAGGTCCAGAAGGTGTCGGCGTCCGGCCCGGCGGCGGGGTTGTCCGGGCCGCCCCGGCCGCCGGGACCCCCCTGTCCCCGGCCGCGCAGGGCGCGGTGGAAGGCGTGGCTGTGGGCGTTGGCCATCCCCGGCAGGGTCAGGCCGCGCAGGGCGACGGCACCGGGCGGGGGGCCGGGCAGTTCGGTGCGCAGGTCGGTGATCCGGCCGTCGGGTCCGGAGGCGATCAGCACGCCGGGGCGCAGGCGGTCGCCCACCCGGGCGCGTTCGGCCCAGTAGGTCTGCGGGCTCAGCGACATGACAGCTCCTCCAGGACATCCGCCAGGGCCGTCACACCGGCCGCGCGGTCCTCGGCGTCGGCGTGTTCGGCGGGGGCGTGCGAGACGCCGGTGGGGTTGCGCACGTACAGCATGGCGGTGGGCAGGGCGGCGGCGAGGATGCCCGCGTCGTGGCCGGCGCCGGTGGGCAGCAGCGGGGCGGGGCGCCCCTCGGGGTCGGCGAGGACGGCGGCCAGGCGGTCGCGCAGCGCGTGGTCGAAGTCCACGCCCTCGGTGAAGGACTCCCGGTGGATCTCCAGGCTCGTGCCGTCGCGCCGGGCGCGCTCGGCGGCGGCCCGTCCGATGTCGGCGACCAGCCCGTCCAGGCAGGCGTGGTCGGGGGCGCGGGCGTCCAGCCAGCCGCTGACCAGGGACGGCACGGCGTTGACCGCGTTGGGTTCCACCCGTACCCGGCCGAAGCCGGCCAGGGCACCGGCCAGCCGGGCCTTCTTGCGGGCGGCCAGGACGGTGTTGGCGTACGTGAGCATGGGGTCCCGGCGGTCCTCCAGTCGGGTGGTGCCCGCGTGGTTGGCCTCGCCCCGGAAGTCCAGGCGCCACCGCCCGTGCGGCCACACCGCGCTGCCCACACCGACCGCCCGGCCGCCGTCGGGCAGTGCGGCGAGGACCCGTCCCTGCTCGACGTGGAGTTCGACGAAGGCGGCGAGGCGTCCGAGGCGATCGGGGTCGGGGCCGAGGGCACCGGGGTCGTGGCCGGCGCGTTCCATGGCCGAGGCCAGGGTGGTGCCCTCCGCGTCGCGCAGCCGGCGGGCCCGCTCCGGGTCCAGCGCGCCGACGGCCAGTCGGGAGCCGACGCAGGCGAGGCCGAAGCGGGCGCCCTCCTCGTCGGCGAAGTTGACCACCGCCAGCGGGCGGTGGGGGCGTGCCCCGCGCCGGTGGAGTTCGTCCAGCGCGGCGAGGGCGGAGACGACGCCCAGGGGGCCGTCGAAGGCGCCGCCGTCGGGGACGGAGTCCAGGTGGGAGCCGGTGGCGACCACCCCGCCGGTGGCGGGGTCGCCGAGCAGCGCCCACTGGTTGCCGTTGCGGTCGGTCTCCACGGTCAGCCCGCGTTCCCGTGCCCGGTCGGTGAACCAGGCCCGCAGTTCCAGGTCCACGGGGGTCCAGGCGTGGCGGCGGTACCCGGAGGTGTCGGGGTCCCGGCCGAGGGGGGCCAGGTCCTTCCACATCCGCTCGAAGGAGTCCCCCTC
>NZ_VKHT01000073.1 GCF_014141535.1 Streptomyces alkaliphilus
GTCCCCCTCGGGGACCGGGGCTCCCGGATCCGCCCCGTCCTTCTTCTTCAACGGACACGTGCCACGCCGCCGGCGCGCGGTGATCGCGGTGTCCGCGTTGGTGGGCTTCGCCCTCACGGTGGTGTGGTCGGCGCACTTCGTCGACAAGACCATCGGGGGGACCATCGCCGACGGTCTTCTCGGGCACTCGGCCGCCGAGACGCCGATCGCCGGTGTCGCGGCCGGGCTCGCCTTCGCCCTGGCCACCGGCATCGCGGGCACGTTCACCGCCTGCAACGTGGCGGTCTTCGGCGCGCTCGCCCCCCTCACCGGCCGGTCCTCCACCGCACGCGGTCGGATGGCCGCCGCCCTGCGTCCGCTGGGGGCGCTCACCGCCGGCGCCGTCGTCGTGTCGGCCGCGTACGGGGTGGTGGTCGCGATCGTCGGCAGCGGCATGCCGCAGTTCCAGGAGAGCGCGGCCGGCACCGGCTCCCCGGTGCTCTCGGGCCGGTTGATCCAGGCGATGGTGGTCTACGGCGTCATCGGCGTGATCATGATCTATCTGGGGCTGGTCGCCCTCGGGTACGCGCGTGATCCCCTGGCGCGACTCACCGAACGGTTCCCCGACGCCCCGATGGTGTTCATGGGCGCGCTGATCGGCGGCTTCCTCATCGGCCGGCCCTTCCCGCTCTTCCGGCAGTTGTTCCGGGACACCGCGGAGAGTCACAACGTGCTGTACGGCGCGTTCGCCTTCGCCCTTCAGACGGTGGGCAACCTGCTGATCATGGTGGCGCTGTTCCTGCTGGTGGTGGGCGTGTTCGGCAAGCGGCTGCACGGGTGGGTGGCGGCGCGTCCGACCCGCTCCGCGTCCTTGATGGCCGCGGGGTTCCTCACCGCCGGGGTGTTCATGGTCCTGTACTGGAATCTCCGCATCCTGGCCCGGGTGGACATCATCTGGTACCCGATGGCTCCCTGGGTGTGAGGCGGGCCCCGGGTCCCGGAGGCTTCCGGGGCCCGGGGCGTTCGCCGGTCAGGCGGCGGCGCGGAAGGCGCGCAGCCGCAGGCTGTTGGCGACCACCGACAGCGAGGACAGGGCCATGGCCGCGCCCGCGATCATCGGGTTGAGCAGTCCGGCGGCGGCCAGCGGGATCGCCGCCGTGTTGTATGCGAAGGCCCAGAACAGGTTGGTGCGGATCGTGAACAGCGTGCTGCGGGACAGCCGCACGGCGTCCGCCGCCGCCCGCAGGTCCCCGCGGACCAGGGTGATGTCGCCGGCCTCCATGGCGGCGTCGGTGCCGGTGCCCATGGCCAGGCCCAGGTCGGCCGTGGCCAGGGCGGCGGCGTCGTTGACGCCGTCGCCGACCATGGCGACCGTCCGGCCCTCGTCCCGCAGCCGGCGGATCACCTCGACCTTCTCCTCGGGCAGCACCTCGGCGATTACCCCGCCGTCGGCCGGGTCGATGCCGACCTTCCGGGCGACGGCCTCGGCGACGGTCCGGTTGTCACCGGTCAGCAGGATCGGACGCAGACCCAGGTCCCGCAGGCGGGCGATGGCCTCGGCGCTGGTCGGCTTGATCGCGTCGGCGATCTCCAGGACCCCCAGGGCGACGCCGTCCCGGGCGACGGCGATGGCGGTGCGTCCGCCGGTCTCGGCGTCGGCGGCGGCCCGGCTCAGCTCCCCGGGCAGGTCCACACCGTGGTCGGCGAGGAGCCGGGGGCGCCCGACGAGCACCGTGTGCCCCCCGACCCCGGCGCGCACGCCCAGGCCGGGCAGGTTGCGGAAGTCGGTGACCGGGGCGAGCGGCCCGACCTCCTCGGCCGCGGCGAAGGCCACGGCGCGGGCGATGGGGTGCTCGGAGGCGTCCTCGGCGGGGCCGGCCGCGCGCAGCACCTCGGCCCGGTCGACGCCGGGCGCCGGGCGGACCGCCAGCAGGGTCATGGTGCCGGTGGTGACGGTACCGGTCTTGTCCAGCACGATGGTGTCGGCGCGGCGGGTGTTCTCCAGCACCTCCGGCCCCTTGATGAGGATGCCGAGCTGGGCGCCGCGTCCGGTGCCGACCAGCAGTGCGGTGGGGGTGGCCAGCCCCAGGGCGCAGGGGCAGGCGATGATCAGCACGGCGACCGCGGCGGTGAAGGCGGCCGTGGCGCCGGACCCGTCGACGAGCCACCAGGCGAGGGTGCCGAGCGCGATCAGGATGACGATCGGCACGAAGACGGCGGAGATCCGGTCGGCGAGGCGCTGCACGGCGGCCTTGCCGTTCTGCGCCTCCTCGACCAGCCGCGCCATGCGGGAGAGTTGGGTGTCCGCGCCGACCCGGGTCGCCTCCACCAGGAGCCGGCCCGAGGTGTTGACGGTGGCGCCGGTGACGGTGGCGCCGGGGCCGACGTCCACGGGGACGGACTCGCCGGTGAGCATGGAGGCGTCCACGGCGGAGTCGCCCTCCAGGACCCGCCCGTCGGTGGCGACCTTCTCGCCGGGACGGACCACGAAGCGGTCACCGACGACCAGTTCGGCGGCCGGGACGCGCCGCTCGACGCCGTCGCGCACCACGGTGACCTCACGGGCGCCCAACTCCAGCAGGGCGCGCAGCGCGGCGCCGGCGCGGCGCTTGGCGCGGGCCTCGAACCAGCGTCCGGCGAGCAGGAACATCGTCACGCCGGCGGCGACCTCGAGGTAGATGCCGGGTGTGCCGTGGCCGTGGTCGGCGCGTACGACGAACTCGAAGGGGTGGGTCATGCCGGGCTCGCCGGCGCCGCCGAGGAAGAGCGCCCAGATCGACCAGAGCAGCGCGGCGACGGTGCCCAGGGAGATGAGGGTGTCCATGGTGGCGGCGCCGTGCCGGGCGTTGGTCCACGCGGCGCGGTGGAACTGCCAGCCGCCCCACACCACGACCGGCGCGGTCAGGGTCAGGCACAGCCACTGCCAGTAATCGAACTGCCAGGCCGGGACCATGGACAGCACGATCACCGGCACGGTGAGCGCGACGCTCACCAGCAGTCGGTGCAGCAACGGGTCCGGGCCGCCGTCGGCACCTCCGGCCCCGGCACCCGCGCCGGTGTCCGGCCCGGGGCCGGTGGGCGCCGCGGCGGTCGTCGGCCCGGTCGTCGATCCGGTGGCGGCCGGCTTCGGCTCCGGCGGGCGGAGGTGTTCGGCGGTGTAGCCGGTGGCCTCGACCACGGAGATCAGGTCGGCCACCGAGACGCCGGTCGGATGTTCGACCCGGGCCTTCTCGGTGGCGTAGTTGACGGTGGCGTTCACCCCGTCCAGCCGATTGAGCTTGCGCTCCACCCGGGCGGCGCAGGAGGCGCAGGTCATGCCGCCGATGGCGAGTTCGGTTCCGGTGGTGCCCGCGCCGGGGCCCCCGGCGGTGCCGGTGTCGGGGTCGGCTGCCGTTTCGGTGGTCATGTCGAAAACTCTCCTCGCGACGGGCGTGCGCTTCCAGCATACTCCTCATACCCCCATGGGGTATGAGGATGCCTGTATACCCCCTTGGGGTATGTGGGGCAACCCTCCCTGGCCGGAAAGCCGCCCCCGGACGGGCTCGCGGAGGTCGTACCGGGACCGCCGAGCGCCCGGCCGCCGGTGTCCGGCCCGCTCGCCCTCACCGCCGGACCGGCGTCCGGGCGACCGGCGGGCGACTGTCGGTGCCCGATGCGATGCTGGGAAAAGGACGGGACACCCGGGCGCCGGCGGGCGACGGATGGCCCGTCGGGACCGCGGCCGCGCCCCGGCCGGGTCCGACGGGGGACGCGGCGGCCCGGCCCCCGCCGGGCCCGGGCGTCCCACGGACGACCCCTGGAGGTTTCCGCCATGCTCACCACCGACTACGTACCCGGTTCCCCGTGCTGGCTGGACCTCGGCGTCCCCGACGTCCCCGCCGCGCTCGCCTTCTACGGGGCGGTCTTCGGGTGGGAGTTCGCCGACGCCGGCGCCGCGGCGGGCGGCTACGGCTTCCTGCGGCAGGACGGGTACACCGTCGCCGGCATCGGCCCGCGCAACGGCGGGGAGGACCGCCCCTCCTGGACCCTGTACTTCGCCACCCCCGACGCCAAGGCATCCGCCGAGGCCGTGGAGCGGGCCGGCGGGTCGGTGCGGATGCCCCCCATGGACGTTCTGGGCCTGGGGAGGATGGCGGCCTTCGCGGACCCGCAGGGGGCGGAGTTCTCGATGTGGCAGCCGGACGTCCTGACGGGCGTCGACGAGGTCTCCATCCCGGGGACGCTGTGCTGGACCGAGCTGTACACCACCGACGCGGTGGGCGCCGCGGAGTTCTACCGCGCCGCCCTGGGCTGGGGCACCGAGGTCACCGACCTGCCCGGCGGCCGGGAGAACTACACCGTCGTCTTCCCCGGCACCCGGAAAAACGCCGGCCCCGAGCACGCCTGTGGCGGCATCATGCACCTGTCCGCCGAAGAACTGGCGCCGGTCGGCGGGCCCTACTGGCAGCCGTACTTCGAGGTCGAGGAATGCGACGCGGCGGTCACCCGGGTGCTCGCGCACGGCGGGGACCTGCGCACGGAGCCATCCGACCACGAGAGCGTGGGGCGGATGGCGCTGTGCGTCGACCCGGCGGGTGCCCTGTTCGCGATCACCACCGCCTCCGAGGAGTAGGCCCGGGGCCCACGGGGCCGGGAGAACCACCCCGCGAGATCGGGGCCGGCGTGATGCCGGCCGACATCTCGCGCCCAAGGGGTGGAGGCCCCTCGCGGCATGACACGCCGGGGGCGGACCGCCGCACACGATCCACCGGCACGACGAGCGAGGGGAAGGACCCGACCACCATGAAGGAACACCCCGACGGACCGGCCATCGAGACGATCGGCCTGGTCAAGCGTTTCGGGGACACCAAGGCGGTGAACGGCGTGGACCTCACGGTCCGCCCCGGCACGGTCTACGGTGTGCTCGGACCCAACGGCGCTGGCAAGACCACCGTGGTCAAGATGCTGGCCACCCTCCTGCGACCCGACGGCGGCGAGGCCCGGGTCTTCGGCCGGGACGTGGTGCGCGACCCCGACGCCGTGCGCGGCCGGGTCAGCCTCACCGGCCAGTACGCCTCGGTCGACGAGGACCTGACCGGCACCGAGAACCTGGTCCTGCTGGCCCGCCTGCTCGGCCACCGAAGGGCGGACGCCCGACGCCGGTCGGCGGCGATGCTCGACGCGTTCGGGCTCTCCGAGGCGGCCGACCGTCAGGCGAAGAACTACTCCGGCGGCATGCGGCGCCGCCTGGACATCGCCGCCAGCCTCCTCAACACCCCGGACCTGCTCTTCCTGGACGAGCCCACCACCGGCCTGGACCCGCGCAGCCGCAACCAGGTGTGGGACGTGGTGCGCACGGTCGTCGCCGCCGGCACCACCGTGCTGCTGACCACCCAGTACCTGGAGGAGGCCGACCGGCTCGCCGACCGCATCGCGGTCATCGACCGGGGGCGGGTCATCGCCGAGGGCACGCCCGGTGAGCTGAAATCCTCGGTCGGCGCGGGCGCGATCCACCTGCGGCTGCACGACACCGGGCAGCGCGCCGAGGCCCGCCGACTGCTGGAGAAGACCCTGCCGGGCGCCGAGGTCGCCCTCGACTCCGACCCGGTGGCGCTCACCGCCCGGCTCACGGGGGACGGCTCCGCCGGGGCGGCGGCCGGACACGCCTCCCGCGCGCTGGCCGAGCTGGCCGCCGCCGGCGTCACGGTCTCCGACTTCTCCCTCGGCCAGCCGAGTCTGGACGAGGTCTTCCTCGCCCTCACCGACGCTGAGCCCGGCACCATCGCCGGTGCCGGTGCCGGTGCCGCCGACCCGGGTGCGGCGGGCGAAGGTGTCCCGGCCGCCGGTGACGAAACCGACCGCAACACCACGAGCGTGAAGGAGCCGGCGGCATGAGCGCGCCCACCGACACCCGAGAGACCACCGCGCCCGGTCCGGCAGGCGCCGCGACCGACACCCCCGCGGTCGGGGCCAACGGCGCGGAGGGCGCCCCGGCCACCGACCGGCTGCGGGAACTGCTGATCACCGAGGACCGGCCGCCGCGGCCGAGCCCGTTCTCCGCCTCGCTCGCCTTCGGCTGGCGGGCCATGCTCAAGATCAAGCACATCCCCGAGCAGCTCATCGACGTCACCGCGTTCCCGATCATGATGACGTTGATGTTCACCTATCTCTTCGGGGGCGCGCTGGCCGGCTCGGCGAGCGAGTACATCCAGTTCCTGCTGCCGGGCATCATGGCGATGAGCGTGGTGATGACCACCATGTACACCGGCGTGGCGGTCAACAACGACATCGAGAAGGGCGTCTTCGACCGGTTCCGCACCCTCGCCATCTGGCGGCCGGCCCCGATGGTCGGCTACCTGCTGGGCGATGCCTTCCGGTACACCGCCGCCTCGGTGGTGATCCTGGTGGTCGGCCTGATCCTGGGCTTCCGGCCGGCGGGCGGACCGATCGGGGTGGTCGCCGGCATCGCGCTGCTGGTCGGCTTCTCCTTCGCCTTCTCGTGGATCTGGACGATGTTCGGGCTGATGCTCCGTTCGGAGAAGTCCGTGATGGGCGTCAGCATGATGGTGCTCTTCCCGCTGACCTTCCTGAGCAACATCCTCGTGGAGCCGGAGACCATGCCGGGCTGGCTCCAGGCGTTCGTCAACGTCAACCCCGTCACCCACCTGGTGGAGGCGGTGCGCGGCCTGATGCACGGGGAGGCCGCCATGGGCGACATCAGCTGGGTGTTCATCGCCTCGGCGGGCCTGATCGCCGTCTTCGGCACCCTCACCATGCGGCTCTACAACCGCAAGTGACCCGGCCCGCCCCCGCCCGGCGCACGCGGCGGACCGGGGGCGGACCGCGACCGGACCCACCGGACCGAAGGCCGGGCCCGCACCGGAAAGGGGCCGGCCGTCGCCGTGCCCCACCCACCATGCGTCGGGTGGGGGCCCCTTCGCCCGTCCGGTCACAGCCGCCAGGCGGTCTCCCGCTCCGGCAGGTACCGACAGTCGGTGCCCGTGGACACCGACGCCCGCAGGTGCGCGGCCAGCTCCGGGTGCCGGTCGTCCAGCTTGCGCAGGGTGTCACGGATCCGGGCCGTCACGGTCTTGCGGGCCCGCTCGGTGGCGTCACCCAGTCGACGGTCGCGTCCGGCGAGCCCCGCCGCGTTGCGCAGCTCGGCCAGCAACGCCGTGCGTTCGCGTTCCAGCTCGCCGGCCCGCCTCTCCGCGCCGCGCAGCGCGGCGCGGTCGATCTCCTCGTCCAGTTCGGTCAGGCGCCGCCGGTAACGGAGCTTCGCCTCCTCGTCCAACACCGGGTCGCCGCCCATCCGGTGCGCGGCGACGATCTCCGGGTCCGCTCCCGGGGCCAGCAGGTGGACGGCCGGCACGTCGCGGCCGGGGGCGCCCAACAGGCGGTGCAGGTCGGCCAGGCCCTTGGCGTCGGGCAGGTGCACGACCCGTCCGGCCCAGCCCAGGCGCCAGACCGGGCCCTCGCGACGGAACTCGTTGACCGGCGTGGGCGGGGCGTCACCGGCCGTCGGATCCGTCGCGCCGTTCCCGGGTATCTCCTCGGCCCCCACCGGCGTGCCGGGACCGGGGACGACACCGCTCGCGATCGCCGCGCCCGTCCGGACGGGCGCGGCGGGCCCGGCCCGCAGGCGGCGGGCCCGCTCGGCGGTGCGCTCCAGCCCGGCGCCGGCGGCCTCCCGCGCCACCCGACCCAGCAACTCCCTGGCGGTCTCCCGGTCCCCGGCGGCGTTCCGCGCCAACAGCGCCTCGGCCAGGGCGGCCCGGGCCCGCAGCAGCCACGGGGGCGAGCCCATCCGCTCCGCCGACCGGCAGGCGCTCCGCGCGGCCCGGACGGCCTCCTCCACGTCCCCCGCCGCCCGGCGCAGCCGGGAGAGCAACAGATCCACCGGGCCGCCGATGTCGCAGCCGAAGACGCCGACCAGCCACTGTCCGGCGTACGGCTCCAACTCGCCGACGCACCGACCCACGGCCGCCGCGTCACCCTCCCGGATCGCCACCTCCGCCTCCAGCCGCAACCGGATCGGCAGCAGCAGGCGGGGCAGCGGACCCACCGTGGCGGCCAGCTCCCGACGCGCGCCGACGAGGTCGTGGTGCTCCAGGGCGGCCAGGCCCTCCCGCAGCCGGGCCAGCGGTGAGAGAGAGCCGGTCAACGGCGAGTCGTCGGGGAAATCGGACGGGGGTCCGGGCAGCTCCCGCTCGCGCAGCAGCGCCAGCGACCAGCGCAGGTGGTGCATGATGCCGGCGCCGAAGGGGTGGTTCCGCCCGGGCCCGGCGAGCAGTGGTTCCGCCCGGCGCAGGGCCTCCTCGGCCTCCGCGAACCGGCCCTGGAGACCGTCGATCAGGCAGCGGTCCATGAGGGAGTTGAAGGAGGTCTCCGGGGTGGCCGCCGGCGCGACCACCGCCAACTGCTCGCGGAACTGCTCGGCGTAGTGGGGGTCGTCCAGCTCCAGCAGGGCCACCCAGCGCAGCGAGGTGGCGTAGAACTCCAACAGGCGCATGCCGCGCCGGGCCGCCACCTCCCGCAGCTCGCCGGTGAGTCGGAGGCGTTCCCGGGCCGTTCCGGGCCCCCAGATGGCCTGGTGACGGGCCCACAGGGCGAAGGTCAGACCCTCCTCGTCCTCCCGACCGTGCGCGTGGCGGGCGAGGGCGTCGGTGAGCCGCAGGACGACCGCCTCCTCCTCGGCGGGCGTCATCGGTGCCTCGTCAAAACCATCGTCCGGGCCGCCGTCGGGTTCGCCGGGCCCGTCGCCCGGTGGGGTGCCCGACCCGCCGGCGGGTCCGTCGTCGGAGGGGGCGGGGCCCTCCGCCGCCGAACCCAGCCGGCGGTCCGCCGCGCGCAGCGCGCGCGGGCGCAGCACCTCGCCGCCGGGCAGCTCCCTGGCGCCGTAGACCATCAGGGCGGTGCGGACGGCGGGGGCCGGATCCGCCACCCGCCGGGCCAGCCCCTCCGCGTCGGCGAGCACCCGCCACCCCTCCGCGGTCTCCCCGGCGTGCAGTAGTTCCCCGCCCAGCGCGAGGGCCGCCCGTACCCGCCGCTCGATCGGCAGGCCGCCGGACACGGCCGTGCGATGGGCGCGCCGGTGGTGTTCCACCGCCTCGCGTGCCGCGAACCGCAGCCGCGCGTCCAGAGCCGCGGCGGCGAACAGCTCCACGACCGTCTCCGGGTCCAGCGCCTCACCGGCGCGGTGGGCGTGCTCGGCGATCTCGGCGGCACGCGTCAAGCCGTCCGCCGTCCCTCCGGCCGTGCTCCTCCCGCCGCCCTCGCGCCCCTCGCGCCCCTCGTCTTCCTCCTCCCGCAGCGCGCGCACGACGGCGGCGTGCAGGGCGAGGCGTTCGGTACCCGGCAGGGCGTCGTACAGGGTTTCGCGCACCAGGTCGTGGGTGAAGGCGCGCGGCGCGGGGTCGGGGTCCCCGGTGCGTGCCGGGAGCGCTTCGGCCGGGGAGGCGCCGGAGGTGACCAGTCGGGCGGCCTCGGCCCGGCTCAGCAGCCGCTCGACCTCCTCGACGCTCCGCCCGCAGACCACCGCCAGCAGCACGGGCCGGAATTCGCGCCCCACCACCGCGGCCCGGCCCAGCAGATCGGCCACCTCCGGCGGCAGCAGCCCCAGCCGGCGCCGGATCGCCTCCCGCACGCCCGGGGCGATCGCCCCGGGCGGGGCGCCCGCCCTCCACAACCGCGCCGTCTCCTCGATGAAGAAGGGATTGCCGCCGGTGCGGCGATGCACCTCGGCCACCACCCCGGGGGCGGGGGCCCAACCGTGGACCCGGGCGATCAGGGCACCGGTGTCCGCCGGCTCCAGCCCGCCGAGGGTGATGGTGGTCCCGGCCGCCGCCGGGAGGGCGGTCAGCGGCGGGTGCAGCGGATGGTCGGGCAACTCCGCCTCGACGTCCCGGTAGGTGCCGATGAGCAGGACCCGCTCGAACCAGGTGTGTCGGGCGGCGAACTCCAGCAGGCGCAGCGAGTCGGGATCGGCGCGGTGCAGGTCCTCCAGCACCACCACCAGCGGATGGTGTCGGGAGACGGTCACCAGTGCGGTGGTGACGGAGTCGTGGAGGGCGAACTCGTCCACCGGCGGGCCGCCGGTGCCGCGTCCGGTGCCGCCCGCCCCGTCGAGCAGCAGCTCCGGGCCCGGCCCGGCGGCCTCCAACGCCTCGGCCCACCGCTCGGGGCCGGCCACCCGGCGCAACCCGCGCAGCACCTGCACCCAGGGCCAATGACCGGGGGCGTTGTCCGACTCCCAGCAGGCACCGGCCAACACCGGCGCGCCCTGTCGACGGGCCTCCGCCACGGCCTCGGTGACCAGGGTGGTCTTGCCGATCCCGGCCTCGCCGGTGATCAGCACCAATCCGCCGTGACTGTCCAGGGCGTGCCGCAGGCGGGAACGGAGCAGCGCGAGGGGGTGATCGCGTCCGAGGGGACCGGTGGTCATGACATCCTCCATTGGACACCATCGACCGGTCGGGGACCATGGGTTTCCCGGCGACGGATGCGGGTCGGAAGCGGACCCGCCGGCTCCGTCCCGGTCC
>NZ_VKHT01000730.1 GCF_014141535.1 Streptomyces alkaliphilus
CTCCCACCCCCTCCGGCTGACCCCGGCCCCGGCCGGGTCCGCGTCACCGGTCCGGCGCCCCCTTGGAGAAAGGCAGTCCGAAGAGACGTAACCCCAACAAACGTAGCCTCAACAAACGTATACTTCATCTACGTTTGTTGAGGCTACGTTTGTGTGGGAGGTGGAGCGTGGAGTTCCGGGGTCGGGAAGAGGATTTGCGGACGTTGCAGCGGCAGTACCTCTCGGTGAAAGAAGCGAATGGCTCCACGCGGGGGCGGGCCGTGGTCGTGACCGGGCGCAGGCGGGTCGGCAAGTCCCGCCTGTTGCAGGAGTTCTGTGATCGTTCCGGAGTGCCCCATGTGGTCTTCCAGGCCACCCGTGGGCGGCACCCGGCGGCGGAACGGGCGGACTTCGTGTCCTGCGTCGGGAGGGCCTCGCTGTCCGGAGCGGATCTGTTCTCCGGCACCGGGGCACGGGATTGGAACGCAGCCCTTCGGTCGCTCGCGGCCGCACTGCCGGACGACACCCCGACGATCGTGGTCCTGGACGAAGTGCCCTGGCTGATCGAACAGGACACCGAATTCGAAGGGGCGTTGCAGACGGTGTGGGATCACCACCTCTCGGCCAAACCCGTCCTTCTCGTCCTGGTGGGCAGCGATCTCTCCGTGATGGAGGCGCTCCAGACCTACGGCCGACCCTTCTTCGGCCGAGCCGGTCGGATGGTGGTGAGACCGCTCAACCTGGCGGATGTTCGTGCGATGACGGAGCTTCCCGCCGCGGAAGCCGTCGACGCGCTCCTGATCACCGGCGGGTTTCCGGAGTTGGTCCGCTCCTGGAAGCCGGGAACGGACCGGCGGAAGTATCTGCGAGAGGCGTGTGGGGACCCGCTCTCCCCGCTGGTCGTGGCCGGGGAACTCTCACTGCTCGGCGAATTTCCCGGAACGACCCGGGCCCGGTCGGTGCTGGAGGCCATCGGTGCGGGGGAACGCACCTTCGGGGCCATCGCCGCCTCGGTGGGCGGATCGCAGGGTCTGCCCTCCGGCATACTGACGCCCATTCTCGCCATGCTGCGCGACAAGCGGGTGGTGGAGACGGACCAGCCGCTCTCCACCACCACCGACACGAAGAACAAGCGGTACCGGATCGCCGATCCCTACCTCCGCTTCTGGCTGGCCTTCATGCCCCGCGTGCTCCCGTTCATCGAGCGGGGACGGGGCGACGTGGCGTTCGATCGCATCGAACGCTCATGGACCACATGGCGCGGGCGGGCGGTCGAGCCCCTCATCCGCGAATCGCTGCTCCGTCTCCTGCCGGAGGGGCACTGGCCCGACACGTCGGCGATCGGTGGATGGTGGAATCGGCGGAACAACCCCGAACTCGATCTCGTCGGAGCCGATCGGGAATCGCCGGCCGGCCGGATCCACTTCGTCGGCTCCGTGAAGTGGCTGGAGAACCGCTCCTTCGACCGCGGGGATCACGACGCGCTGGTCCGTGATCTGCTCGCGGTGCCCGGAACCGATCCGAACACACCCCTGGTCGCGGTCTCCCGGTCCGGGGTCGCCGAGGGACTCCCCCTGGCCGCGTGGTGGGGTCCCGAGGACCTCGTGCGGGCCTGGGAACCCCGATGAACCCGCCGGGGCACGGGAAATCCGCCGGCGCGACCCGGTCGTCGGCGGGGAGGATCAACCGGTGATCACCCTGCGCCCCCTCACCCCCGACGACTGGCCGCTGTGGCGCGAGGTGCGCCTGGCGGCCCTCGCCGACGCGCCCCGGGCCTTCGGCTCCCGCCTCGCCGACTGGCAGGGGGAGAACGACCGCGAGGAGCGGTGGCGCGAACGCCTCGTCCTCCCCGGGGCCCGCACCCTGGTCGCCGAGTGGGAGGGCGCCCCCGTCGGCGTGGCGGGCGGCGTGCCGATCCCCGGCGCGGAGGACGTGGCGGAACCGGTCTCGATGTGGGTCGCCGGCCCCGCGCGCGGCCGGGGGGTGGGAGACCGGCTGATCACGGCCGTCGAGCAGTGGGCCCGCGAGGAGCACGGCGCCGTGGCGCTCCGCCTGGCCGTCGCCCCCGACAACCCGCACGCCGCCGCGCTCTACCGGCGGCGCGGCTTCCGCCGCACCGACCTGCCGGGCAACACGCTGCCGGATGGCCGGGTGGAGCACATCATGGAGAAGCCCCTGACATCGCTCGATTGAGTTCGGCCCACACGAGCCGACAGGACCCGGCCGGGGACGGTCGTCCCCTGTTCCCGAGAGGTCCGGAGGGGTTCGGCCGGCCCGTGCGAGGGTGCGACGGGTGGTGGGGGGGACCCGCCGGCGTCCCCTCCCCGGCTCCGCCCCGGTGGGCCGGTCGTCGGGCGTGCCTCCTCGGCGGGCAGAATGCGGAGCATGGCCTCCGCCCCGCCGATCGTCGGCTTCGACCTGGACATGACCCTCATCGACTCCCGTCCCGGGATCCACGCCACCTACACGGCACTGGCCGCCGAGACCGGCGTGTTCATCGACGCGGACCTCGCGGTCACCCGCCTGGGCCCGCCGCTGGAACACGAGCTGGCGCACTGGTTCCCCGACCACCGGGTTCCGGAGATCGCCGACCGTTACCGCGCCCTGTATCCCGGCCACGGCATCGCCGCCACCCCCGCGATGCCCGGTGCGGCCGAGGCGATGGCGGCGGTCCGGGGGGCCGGTG
>NZ_VKHT01000731.1 GCF_014141535.1 Streptomyces alkaliphilus
ACCCCCATCCGGGGCGGGGGAGCCCTCCCCGCCCCTCCACGGGCCGGGGAGCAGGGCCGTGCCCCCCGCGATCAGCAGCACCGCCGCCGCGGCGACCGCCGTCGCCCGGGCCGTTCGCCACCGCCCCGGCGCCGCCGGAACGGCGGGCGGCACATCCGGGGAGCCGGGGGCCGTCGCCATCGGAGTCGCGGGGTACCCGTTCCGTTCCCCGGCACCCGCCCGCCGCAGCAGTTCCTCGACCCGGGCGGCGTCCGGGCGGGCGGCGGGGTCCTTCACCAGCAGGGCGGCCAGCACCGGCTCCAGCGCTCCCGCCCCGCGCGCCGGCGGGACGGGGTCCTCCACCACCGCCACCAGCGTCGCCATCACCGTGCCGCGCCGCATCGGCGAACGGTTCTCCACCAGCTCGTACAGCAGCGTTCCCAGTGACCACAGGTCCCCGGCCGGTAGGTCGGCACCGCCGAGCACCCGCTCCGGCGCCATGTACTCCGGCGAGCCGATGATCTGTCCCTCCACGGTCAGCGCCGGCCCGTCGTGGACGGCGGCGATGCCGAAGTCGGTGAGCACCGCCGAACCATCCGGGCGCAGGAGCACGTTGGCGGGTTTGACGTCCCGGTGCAGGACCCCCGCGGCGTGTGCGGCGCGCAGCGCCCCGAGCACCTCCGAACCGTGGCGGACGGCCTCCCCGACCGGTACCGGTCCCTCGGCGATCCGCTCGCGCAGGGTGCGACCGGGCAGCAGCTCCATGACGATCCACGGGAAGGGGTCGGCGTCGATGACGTGGTGCACCGTCACCACGTTCGGATGGGTGATCCGGGCCAGGGCCCTGGCCTCGCGCAACACCCGCCCGCGCAGCCGAGCGGCGCCGGCCGCGTCGAGGGCGCCCTCCGGCGGGCGCACCTCCTTGACCGCGACCTCGCGCTCCAGCATCGTGTCCCGGGCACGCCAGACCGTGCCCATGCCACCGGTGCCCAGCCGCTCGAGCAACAGGAAACGACCGTCGGGGGCCGGTGACGTGCTCGTGGTCCCCCGCCGTGCTTCCCCCACGGTTTCCCCCAACCATGGGCTCAGCCTACGGGGTTGGCCACCCTCTCCAGTCGGCCCGTGCCGGCGGCGGCGCGGTAGGAGCGCAGGTGCCGGCTGCCCGCCGCCGGGTCGGTGCGGTCGGTCACCGCGTAGTAGTCCATCCGCGTCCCGTCCGCCCGCACCTCCAGCACGCCGTAGCCGTGCGAATCGAGGTCCACCCACTTCACGTGCCGGTTGGCGGCCCGGATGGCGGCTTCGGCGATCAGCGACACCGTCTGCGGGGGAACGCCCAGGATGTCGTCGAGGTTGTCCGAGGTCACCGAGGTCACGACGAACTCGGTGCCCACCGACGGGCTCAGCGGGTACGTGGCGGCGTTCACCGGGACCTCGTTGGCCCAGTGCATGTGGATGTCGCCGGTCAGGAAGACCGCGTCCCGGATCCCCTCCGCCCGCAGGTGGGACAGCAGCCGCTGTCGGTCGGCGGTGTAGCCGTCCCACTGGTCGGTGTTGATCGCCAGTCCTCCGGACGGTACGCCCAGGCACTGACCGATCGGTCCCAGCAGGTGGGCCGGCACGGAGCCGAAGGCCACCGGGGAGATCATCACCGAGGTGGCGATCAGCTGCCGGCGGGCGGGGGAGGAGGAGATGCCGCTCAGCAGCCAGTCCAACTGCGCCCGACCGGTGATGGTGCGCTCGGCGGAGTCCACCGCACCGCTGCCCGGGGTCACCTGCCGGTCGCGGAAGGAACGCAGGTCCAGCAGGTGCAGGTCGGCCAGGCCACCGAAGCGCAACCGCCGGAAGACGGTGCCCTCGGTGGAGGGGCGCACCGGCATCCACTCGAAGTAGGCGCGCTTCCCGGCGGTCAGACGCTCGTGCCAGTCGCCCTCCTCGCCCGGCGTGTGGTTCTCCGCCCCGCCGGTCCACCAGTCGTTGGCGACCTCGTGGTCGTCCCAGATGGCGATGAGGGGGTGAGCGGCGGTGACCGCCCGCAGGTCCGGGTCCGAGCGGTAGTGGGCGTGCCGCTGCCGGTAGTCGGCCAGGGTCAGGATCTCGTGCGTCGGCAGGTGGGTCCGGGTCGGCCGGGAGGGGTACTCGCCGGTGCCGTACTCGTAGAGGTAGTCGCCCAGGTGCAGCACCGCGTCCAGGTCGCCGCGGGCGGCGAGGTGGCGGTAGGCGGAGAAGTGGCCGGCCTCGTAGTTGGAGCAGGAGACGACCCCCAGCCGCAGCCGGTCCGGGCTCGCGTCGGCCGCCGGCGCGGTGCGGGTGCGACCGACCGGGGATCGGGCGCCCCCGAGGGTGAAGCGGTAGTGGTGGTCGCGGGCCGGCCGCAGGCCGCGCACGTCCACCTTGACGGTGTGGTCGGTCGCGGCCGTGGCGGTCACCGCGCCCTCGGCGACCACGGAGCGGAAATCGGCGTCCTCGGCCACCTCCCAGCGGACCGACACGGCCGGCCCGAGCCCGGAACCGGGCACGGCCTCCGGGACCGGGGTGACCCGCGTCCACAGCAGCACGCCGTCGGGCAGCGGGTCGCCGGAGGCCACACCGTGCGCGAAGGGCGCGTCGGCCGGCCGGTCGGAGGCCGGGGCGACCGCGTCGGCGGCCCGGGCCAGGGGGGAGGGGGTCA
>NZ_VKHT01000732.1 GCF_014141535.1 Streptomyces alkaliphilus
CACCGGCCACCCCCGGGTCACCCGCGCCCCGTTCCCGCCCTTCGCGCGTCGGTGCGTCCACCGACCGGCGGAAGGGGGAATGATCCACGGGAGAGTGACTCCGGTGGTCCCGGCCCGGAGCGGGATCCGGGGCCCGCGGGGCACCGGTGGGAGTGAGGCGGAGCGGTACGGCCGCCGCGCGGTCGCGGCACGATGCCGCGGAAGGGAGTGGTGGAGGATGCCGGAGCGGTCATGGCGGGGTCCGGTCCCGGCGCGGCCGGACGTGATCGTGGTGGGTGCCGGGGTCTCGGGGCTGGCCTGCGCGGCGGACCTGACGGCCGCCGGGCTCGAGGTGCTGGTGCTGGAGGCGTCGGACTCCCCGGGTGGCAGGATGCGCACCGATCACCACGACGGTTTCCTGCTGGATCGCGGTTTCCAGGTGTTCAACACCGGATATCCGCAGGTTCGCCGACGGATGGGGGGCGTCGGCCCCCGGATGCACCCCTTCACGCCCGGTGTGGTGCTGGCCACCGGCCGTGGACACCTGCGGTTCGGCGCGCCTCTCCCCCGACCGTCGGCTGCGGCGACCTTCCTGCGCGGCGGCCTGGGTCCTTTGGGGGACGTTCCGGCGCTGGGGTTGTTGAGCGCCCGCGACGCGCTGGCGCCGGCGTCGGTGATCAAGGCGGGTCCCGACGTCACGGTGCGCCGGGCGCTGGCGGAGGCGGGTATCTCGGACGTGTTGGTGGAGCGGTTCTTCCGACCGTTCCTGTCGGGGGTCTTCCTGGAGCCGGACCTGGCGACCTCCGCCCGGGTCTTCCACCTGGTGTGGCGAAGCATGTTGCGCGGCTCGCTGTGCCTGCCCGCCGGTGGGATCGGGGCGGTGCCGCGGTGGCTGGCCGCGGGGTTGCCGGAGGGCACGGTGCGCACCGGATGCCCGGTGCGGGAGGTGACGGACGAGGGCGTGCTCACGGAGGACGGTGCGGAGATCGGCGCCCGGATCGTGGTGGTGGCCGCGGAGGGGTCGGCCGCCGCCCGGTTGGTGCCGGGTGTGCCGTCGCCCCGGACCCGCACGGTGACCACCTACTACCACGCGTCGGAGCGGTCGCCCCTGGCGGAGCCCACCCTTCTGTTGGATTCCGCGCGGCACCGCTTCCTGAACTCCTGCGTGCTCAGCGAGGTGGCGCCCGGGTACGCGCCGCCCGGGGTGGCGCTGATCTCCACCTCCGTCCTCGGGGAGGACCGCCCCGGCCGGGAGGCGGAGCTCCGGGCGGCGCTGGGCGACGCCTACGGAGTGGACGCCTCGGCCTGGGAGGCGCTGCGCGCCGTGACGGTGCGCGGGGCCCTGCCGGCGATGGAGCCACCGCAGCCGCTCGGTCGGACGACCCGGGTCTCGCCCGGCAGGTACGTGTGCGGCGATCACCGGGCGACGGGCTCGGTGCAGGGCGCGATGGCGTCGGGGGCGCGGGCCGCCCGCGAGGTACTGGTGGACGTGGCCCGGGCGGCCGGGTTGTTGCCCGCGCGGCGGTGAGAGGCCCCCGGCGGCGGGTCGGGGCACCGGGCGTTCCGGTCCCCCGACCCCGGCGTGTCCGGGGGCTCCGGCGGTGGGGTGTCCGCCTCAGGAGACCGTGAGGACGATCTTCCCCCGGGTGCGGCCGGCCGCGCTGCGCCGCCACGCCTCGGCGGCCGAGGAGAGCGGGAGGGTGTGCTCGACCGGCACGGTCAGACGGTCCTCCGCGGCGAGGCGGGCCAGTTCGGCGAGGTCCTCCGCGTCGGGGCGCACCCACAGGTACGAGCCGCCGACCTCCGAAACGCCCGGATCGGCGATGGAGACGATCCGGGCCGTGTCGTGGACCAGCGAGGCGGAGACGTCGCGGGTGTTCTCGCCGACGAAGTCGAGGGCGGCGTCCACACCGCGCGGCGCGAGGGCGCGCACCCGCTCCTCCAATTCGTCGCCGTATTCCACGGGCTCGGCTCCCAGTCCTCGCAGGAAGTCGTGGTTGCGAGGGCTCGCGGTGCCGATGACCCGGGCGCCGCGCAGGACGGCGAGCTGCGTACCGAGCGAGCCGACACCACCGGCTGCGGCGTGCACCAGAACGGTGTCGCCGGAGCCCACCCGGGCTCGACGCAACGACTGGAGGGCGGTGAGGCCGGCCAGGGGCAGTCCGGCGGCCTCGGCCCAGCCCAGGGATGGGGGCTTGTGGGTGATGAGCCGGACGTGGGCGGAGACGAGTTCGGCGTAGGTGCCGGCCTGGGTCCAGTCCTTGCGGAGGTAGCCGAGGACCTCGTCGCCGGGTTCGAACTCCCGTACGTCGAGGCCGACGCTCTCCACGACCCCGGAGACGTCCCAGCCGGGTACGAGGGGGAAACGGACCTCCATCAGGGCGTCGAGGGCCCCGGCGCCGATCTTCCAGTCGACCGGGTTCACGCCGGCGGCGCGGACCCGGATCAGAACCTCACCGGGGGCCACCCGGGGCTCCGGTAGTTCCTCCTCCCGGAGCTCGTCCGGTCCTCCGTATCGGTGCAGCGCGATGGCTTTCATAGTCGGTGCAGTGCCCCGGATGGGGAGCGGTATTCCCCCGGGGCCGGTGACAGGGCCCCCGGTCACCCGTTCCGCCGCACCGGGTCGCGCCGGTCCCCGCCGCACCGGGCACGGCGGGGACGACGG
>NZ_VKHT01000733.1 GCF_014141535.1 Streptomyces alkaliphilus
GACGACGGGGCGTGCCGGCGGGGCGGGGGCTCAGACCCCGTCCGGGGGCGTGTCGCCACCGGACCGTCCGACGACCCGTTTCCCGTCGACTCCTCCGGCCGGCTCGGCGTCCCCCACCGGGTCCACCGCCACGCCCTCCCCTGCGTCGAGGAGGTCTCCGTCCTCCCCGATCGGGGCGAGGGCGCTGGGCAGCGGCGGGTGCGGCACGTTGCGCACCCAGTCCTCGACGGTGGCCTCCATGCCGACGTCACGCTGGGCCTGCTCGGACAGGTACCAGCGGTGTTCGAGCAGCTCGTGGTAGATCTGCGGGGTGTCCATGCGTTCCCGCAGGTCGCGCGGGACGGCACGGACGGCGGGGCGGAAGACGTCGCGAACCCATCGGTGGGCCAGCACCTCGGGGCGTGCCCCCAGGGGGTCACCGGGCGCGTAGTCCTCCTGGGAGGCCATCCAGGTCTCCAGGTCGTTGAGCAGGCTCCGGGCCTGGTTCTCCTCGGCGTCGAGGCCGGTCAGCCGCAGCAGTTGGCGCTGGTGGTGACCGGCGTCCACGACCTTGGGCAGGAAAGTGACGGTGTCCCCGTCCGGGGAGCGCTGGATCTGCATCTCGGCCACGTCGAAGCCGAGGTCGTTGAGACGCCGTACCCGCCGGTCGATGTAGTGCCGCTTGGCCCGGGGATAGACCGAGGTGCGGGTCAGCTCGTGCCACAGCTCGCCGTAGCGCTCGACGATGGCCTCCCCGAAGGGGATGGGGTCGATGGAGGGGTGCAGGGAGCCGCCCGCCTCCAGGTCGAGGAGTTCGCCGGAGATGTTGACCCGCGCGACCTCTAGGTCGTACTCGCGCTGGCCCCGGGTGAGCTGCGGCTGGATCTGGCCCGTCTCGGCGTCGACCAGGTAGGCGGCGTAGGCCCCGGCGTCGCGGCGGAAGAGGGTGTTGGAGAGGGAGCAGTCGCCCCAGGCGAAGCCGTTGAGGTGCAGCCGCACCAACAGGACGGCCAGGGCGTCGAGAAGGCGGCGGACGGTGTCGGGACGCATGGTGGTCTCGAACATCGCCCGGTAGGGCAGGGAGCCCTTCAACTGTCGCGTGATGAGAACCGGTTCGAGGGGTTCACCCCGGGGGGTGGCCCTGCCGGTGACGACCGCCACCGGGTCGACGGAGGGCACTGCGAGCCGGTCGAGGTCGCGCAGCAGGCCGTACTCCCGGATGGCCGCCCACTCCCCCACCTCCTTGACGGCGAAAACCTCCCCGCCCGCGCGCGCGAAGCGCACCACGTGACGCGAGATGCCCCGGGGCAGCGCCACCAGGTGCTCCTCGGGCCAGTCGACGAGCGATACGTCCCAGGGCAGGTCCAACAGGGTCGCCGGGTGCTCGGGGTCGGTGGCGGTGATGCGCAGATCCATGCCATCAGTGTGCGCCGGCGCGAAAAAGAGTGGCACGGGAGGGCTCGGCACGGAAGGGCTCGGCACGAGGCGCCTCCGTGCCGACCGGGGGCTCCCGTGTCACCCTCGACACCATGACGGCAGGTGACGGAGAGAGCGACACGAGCCCCGGGAACGCCCGGAACGCCCGTGGCGGCCGGGACCGCGAGCACGGCGAGAACCCCGCGGGCGGCGAAGGGGGTGAACAGCCGGGGGGCGGGGAGCGGATCGAGCGGGAGATCGCCGGTCAGCGGGTCGTCTCCACCCATCCGGACCGGGTGATCCATCCGGCGACGGGCACCACGAAGCGCGATCTGTGGGCGTACCACGAGGCCGTGGCGGAGGTCCTGCTGCCCCACCTGCGGGATCGCCCGCTGAGTTTCCTGCGTTACCCGCGTGGGGCGGAGGAGCCGGTGTTCTTCTCCAAGAATGTCCCGCCGGGCACACCGGAGTGGGTGGAGACCTGCGGGGTGCCGCGCCGGGACGGTCCGGATGTCCCGCAGGTGGTCATCAACGACCTTCCGGCGCTGCTGTGGGCGGCGAACCTGGTCGCGGAGTTCCACGTGCCCCAGTGGCGGTGCCCGGCCCCCGGTATGGCCGACCGCCTGGTGCTGGACCTCGACCCGGGTGCGCCGGCGGGTATCGCCGAGTGCTGCGCCGTGGCCGTCCGATTGTGCGAGCGGTTGGCCGCGGACGGCCTGACGGCCTGCGCCAAGACCTCCGGTTCCAAGGGACTGCACCTGATGGCCGCCCTTCGGCCCACTCCGGCGGAGGAGGTCACGGAGTACGCGCGACGCCTGGCGGAGGAGACGGCCGGGGAGTCCCCGGAACTGGTGGTGTCCACGATGGAGCGTTCGCGGCGGTGGGGACGGGTGTTCATCGACTGGAGTCAGAACGCGGCGGCGAAGACCACCGCCGCGCCCTACACCCCCCGGGCTCGACGGGAGCCGACGGTATCCACCCCGCTGACACCGGAGGAGCTGGCGGAGGGGGTCGAACACCCGGAGCGACTGCGGTTCACCATCCCGGGGATCCCGGCACGGGTGGAGCGGTTGGGGGATCCGGCGTCGGTGTTGTCGGATCCGGCGCGGGCGGCGTCCCTGCCGGGCACGCGCCGGTAGGACCCACCGGCCGCGGTCCCGCCACGCGGCTTTCCTGCGGCGGACATGGTGGCGGGAGACCCGGTGACGGCGGACGTGGCGGCGGGTCCCGTCTCAGGGGCCGGT
>NZ_VKHT01000734.1 GCF_014141535.1 Streptomyces alkaliphilus
CTCGTGGTGCTGGCCTCGGGGCGTCGTTCGCGTCTTCCCCGGGCGGCCCTGGTGTATCCCGAAGCCGCTCTGCTGCTCGGCCCCGGGCACCCGGCGTCGGTTCTCCCCACGGGAGGCGGGGACGGGGGACCGGGTACCCGGGAGGAGACGGCGACGGTGTAGTGCCCCGGGCGGCCCCGCCCCGGGGAGCCACCGGTCGTGCCGTTCCGCGGCGGGTTGCGGACACGGGGCCGGGAGCCGGGTCACCGCTTGCGGTAGTCGCGGGCCTCCCCGGCCGCTTCCGTCACCCCCTCCAGGTCGGCGCCGCCGGCCGCGGCGACCACGGCCGCCACGGCCCCTTCCAGGAAGGGGGCGTCGAGCAGTCGGATCCCGGGGGGAAGCCCCTCGTCCCCGGCCTCCTCCTCGCCGTCCGCCACCAGGGACCGCACGGTCAGCACCGCGCTTCCGAGGTCCACCAGGACCGCAACCCCCGCGCCGGCGTCCGCCCGCCGCGCCGCATCGGTGATCGATTCGGCGTCGGTTCCGATCCCGCCGTCCGGATCACCCCCGGTGGGCACCACCCGCACATTCCCGGCCCCTCCGGCCAGGGCGATGGCGAGCCGGGCCACCGACTCCGCGACCTCCCGACTGTGCGAGACCAGCAGGATGCCCGGCACCCCCGCGCTCCCGCAGCCGTTCTCAGCCACGGTCGACACCGTTCCCGCGGGGGTCGTTGTCTCCCGCCAGCCGCGCGGCGGTGTCGGCCAGGGCGCCGATGAGCAGGGCCGAGGAGGCGGCTCCGGGGTCCTGGTGGCCGATGCTGCGGTCCCCCAGGTAAGCGGCCCGGCCGCGCCGGGCCCGCAGCGGTACGGTGGCCAACGCTCCCTGGTCCGCGGCCGCCGCGGCGGCGCCGAAGGACCGGGTCAAACCCTCGACGGCCGGCTCCAACGCGTCGAGCATCGTCTTGTCCCCGCCGGTGGCGCCGCCCAGTTCGGCCACCGCGCCCACGCCTGCGCGCAGGGCTTCCGCGAGTTGGGTCCGCGACACCTCGGACGTGTCCCCCAACTCCTTTCCGGCACGACGCAGCAGCGTCCCGTACAGCGGTCCCGAGGCCCCGCCGACGCTCGAGATCAGCGTGCGCCCGGCCCCGGTCAGCACCGCACCGGGAGTGGGCGGCGGCGTCTCCGCCAGTCGGCGCGTCACAGCGGCGAATCCCCGGTTGAGGTTGCTGCCGTGGTCGGCGTCGCCGATCGCCGCGTCCAACTCGGTGAGCCGGTCGGCGTCCCGGGCCACCGCGGTGGCCGCGGCGTCGAGCCAGCCGACGAAGAAATCGGCGTCCAGCGTCGGCTCCGTGCCCTCGTCCCGGCCGGTTTCCGGTTCCATCTACGCGTTCCCCTCTCGTTCCGACCCTCGTCCCGTCCCCGGGGCTTTCCGTGTCCCCGGGAACCCGGAGCATCCCTTCCCGGCCGTGCCGACCTCAGGCGCCCCAGCGCAGGGCGGCGGTGCGCACCGGCGTCTCCCACAAGCGGAGCAACTCCTCGTCGACCGGACACAGGGTGACCGAGCAGCCGGCCATGTCCAGGGAGGTCACGTAGTCGCCCACCAGCATGCGGGCGGGGACCACCGAGCGTTCCGCGAGGGCCCGCGACACCTCGGAGGCGTATCCGTACAGTTCCAGCAGGGGAGTGGCCCCCATGCCGTTGACGAGGACCAGCACGGGGTCGTCGGGTCGCAGATCGCCCACCAGCGCGTCCACCGTGGCGTCGGCGATCTCCCCGGAGGTCATCATCCCGCGGCGTTCGCGGCCGGGCTCGCCGTGGATGCCGATGCCCAGTTCCAGTTCCCCCTCCGGCAGGTCGAAGGTCGGGCCGCCGCGGGCCGGGGTGCTGCAGGGCGCCAGCGCCACCCCGAAGCTGCGGCAGGCGTCGGCCACCCGGTGGGCCACCTCCGTCACCCGCTCCAGCGGCGCCCCCGCCTCGGCCACCGCGCCGGCCAGGCGCTCCACGAAGAGGGTGCCGCCCGTCCCCCGGCGACCGGCGCCCTCCCCCGCGGGCAGGGCGACGTCGTCCCGCACGACGACGGTCTCGACCCGAATGCCCTCCTCGGCGGCGAGTTCGGCGGCCATCTCGAAATTCAGCACGTCCCCGGTGTAGTTCTTCACCACGAACAGCACCCCCTCGCCGCTGTCGACGGCGGCGGCGGCGCGCAGCATCTGATCGGGGACCGGGGAGGTGAACACCTCGCCGGGGCAGGCCGCGTCGAGCATGCCGGGGCCCACGAAGCCGCCGTGCAGCGGCTCGTGACCGGACCCGCCGCCGGAGACCAGTCCCACTTTGTTCGCCACCGGGGCGTCGCGCCGCACCACCACCCGGTTGGCCACGTCCACCGTGAGTTCCGGGTGGGCGGCCGCCATGCCGCGCAGCGCGTCCTCCACCACCCGTTCCGGTACGTTGATCAGCATCTTCACGCGGTTCTCCCTCCACACGGACCGCCGGACCCACCCGGGGTGGATCACTCGATCGCCGTCGGTTCCCGGCACGGACCCACCAGCGTACGGACCGGGGGTGCGCCGGGGGAGTACGCGCGCCGCGCGCGCCGCCGATCCGACCGACGGTCACCCCGGCGGCGCAAGGGGGATCGGATGGGGGCGGGGTCCGG
>NZ_VKHT01000735.1 GCF_014141535.1 Streptomyces alkaliphilus
GGGACCACCCCTCCCCCTCCATCCCACCGGCATTCCCGGGGCACACGGAGTTCGAATCCCACTCATCTCCCACCGGAACTACACAGGACCATGACTCTGACCTAAGCTTCGCCACAGGATTTTCCGACGGTCACTCACCACAACTGATTCACCTGACAGGGGAGTTGGCGTTGGGGACACATGTGATGGCGGTACTCGGTCTCTCGGTCCTGGAGGAGGAGATCTACCGGCACCTGTTGCGCAACCCCCACACCGCCGTCGACGACCTGCACATCCTGCTGCGGGCCGACCCGGACGAGACCCGTCGCGCACTGGATCGACTGCGCGATCTCCGTCTGGTGGAGGGTGACGACCAGCACGCCGTCGCCGCGGCCCCGGACACCGTCGTCCCACGTCTGGCCGAGGACCGGCTGGAACTCCTGCACCGGGAGATGCGTGACCTCACCCGCACCCGATCGATCCTCGAATCCCTGGCCCGCGACTGCCCCGCCAACGACCCGACGGGACCCGCGCCCGGCATCGAACGCATCGAGGATCTGAAGACGGTCCGCGACCGCATCGACGACCTGGCCTTCTTCGCCCGCACGGAAGTGTTGGCCGCCGAGCCGTACGCCGCCCTCAGTCCGGAGAACATCGCGCATGCCCGACCGTTGGACATGCGGTGCCTGCGGCGCGGCGTGCGGATCCGGAACCTGGTGCGGCGCACCGCCGTGGAGGACCCGACCACCGCCACCTACCTGCGCGAACTCGTGTCGGCGGGAGCCCGCATCCGGGTAGCCGAGGACTTCTCGGAGCTGATCCTCGTCTACGACCGGCACACCGCGCTGGTTCCGGTCGACCCGGCGGACACCTCACGCGGTGCGCTGTGCGCGCGGGAGAGCGGGCTGGTGGACAACATCATCACGCTCTTCGAGCGGCTGTGGGACGCCGCCGAGGACTTCCCCGTCGCCACGGAGGGATCGCCGGAGGATCCCGTCGACCTCTCCGCCACCCAGCGTGAGGTGTTGTGCTGCATGTGCACGGTGGGCAAGGACGAGACCGGCGCGCGACAGGTCGGGGTGTCCCTGCGCACCTACCGGCGGCACATCGCCGAGTTGATGCAGCTGCTCGGTGCCGAGAACCGCGCGCACGCGGCGCTGTTGGCCCGTGAACGCGGCTGGATCTGAGAACCGGCGCCCTTCGCCACACCACCCGCACCCGCCGACACCGACACCGACACCGACACCGCCGTGCCGGCCGCCACCGCGTCTCCAGCAGAACCCGCCGGGGGTTCACCCCGCCGGGGCCGAGGCGCCTCCGTCCGACGCGTCGCCCACCGGTACGTCGTGCCAGGCCGCCAACGCCGGGTCACCCAACGCGGCGACCACCACCTCGCCGACCCGTCGGGGGGTCGCACCCGGGCCCCCGATCCACAGCGTCAGCCGCCCGGGCGTCGCCCGGTGGGCGTACCGCCAGGTGGAGGGCATCCGGGCCAACAGGCGCACCACCGCGATCTCTCCGTCCGGGGGACCGGGGCCCCGGTGCTCCACCTCCACTCGCACCTCCCGGCGGAGGACACCGCTTCGGTCCACGCCGTTCACGCGGTCCCCGCCGTTCACGCCGTTCACGCCGTTCACGCTCCTTCCCGATGCCTCTCACGGGACTCCCGAGGCGTCCGCGCGCACCGGCCCGACCCCGTCCGGTTCCGGGGTCCCGCCCCCGGCGACGCCGCGATCCCGGGGTCCGAGGGCCGGCACCGCCAGGCCGAACTCGCGTCGCAACGCCGAACGGGCCGCCAGGTAACCGCACATGCCGTGCACGCTCGGGCCGGGTGGCGTGGCGGCCGAGCACAGGTACACCCCGGGCAGCGGTGTGCGGTACGGGTCGATCCGGGCGACCGGCCGCAACAGACTCTGCCGCAGGGTCATCGCACCCGTACCGATGTCGCCACCCACGTAGTTCGGGTTGTACGCCTCGTACTGCGCGCCGGACACGCCGCGCTCGGCAACGATCGTGTCCCGGAAACCGGGCGCGTACGCCTCGATCCGCTCCCGGACCAGGCGCACCGGATCACGACGGTCACCCGCCGGCAGATGGGCGTACGCCCATACCGGTCGTCGCCCGGGGCGCGCACGCCCCGGGTCGACCACGGCGGGGTCCACCACCAGGACGAACGGTTCGTCCCCGGCCACCCCGCGGGCGTTGGCGGTCTCCTGACGGTGGATCTGCTCCATCGTCCCGCCCAGATGGACCGTTCCCGCCCGGCCCACCTCCGGGTTGGCCCACGGGATCGGCTCGGAGACCAGGAAGTCGGCCTTGCCGGCGGCCGGCCCGTACCGGTAGCGGCGCAGGGCCCGGGCGTACCGACCGGGGAGACGGTCCCCTGCCAGCTCCAGCAACCCCGTCGGGGCCACGTCCAACAGCACGACCCGGGCGCCGTCCAGTTCGGTGAGGTCCCGGACCCGGTGACCGGTACGGAACTCACCGCCGTGCGCCCGGATGTCCGCGATCATCGCCTCGGCCAGCACCCGACTGCCGCCGCGCGGCAGCGGCCAGCCGGAACCGTGGGCGAGGTGTCCCAGGAGCATCGCCACGGCCGCCGACGGGAGCGAGGGCAACGGCCCCACGGCGTGCGCGGCCACCCCCGCCAGCAG
>NZ_VKHT01000736.1 GCF_014141535.1 Streptomyces alkaliphilus
CCCCTCCCGGGACTCCTCCATCCCGACCGGTGTTCACCGACGCCCCGGCCCCCGGCGTCTACCATCGGCCCATGACCCGAGTACTGCTCGCCGAGGACGATGCCTCCATCTCGGAACCCCTGGCCCGAGCCCTGCGCCGTGAGGGCTACGAGGTGGAGGTGCGCGAGGACGGGCCGGCCGCCCTGGACGCGGGCCTGCGCGGGGACGTGGACCTGGTGGTCCTGGACCTGGGACTGCCGGGCATGGACGGGCTCGAGGTCTGCCGCCGCCTGCGCACCGAGGGCCTGACCCTCCCGGTGCTCGTGCTCACCGCCCGGGCCGACGAGGTGGACACCGTCGTCGGCCTGGACGCCGGTGCCGACGACTACGTCACCAAGCCCTTCCGGCTCGCCGAACTCCTCGCCCGGGTGCGGGCGTTGCTGCGACGCGGCAGCACCGAACCCGTGCCCGCCCCCGTCGTGCACGGCATCCGGATCGACGTGGAGTCCCACCGGGCCTGGCTGGGGGAAGAGGAACTGCACCTGACCGCCAAGGAGTTCGATCTGCTGCGGGTCCTGGTGCGGGACGCCGGTCGGGTGGTGACGCGCGAGCAGCTGATGCGCGAGGTCTGGGACACCACCTGGTGGTCCTCCACCAAGACCCTCGACATGCACATCTCCTGGCTGCGCAAGAAACTCGGCGACGACGCCGCCAACCCCCGCTACATCGCCACCGTGCGCGGGGTCGGCTTCCGCTTCGAGAAGAGCTGACCCGGGCACCGTGCGCCGTCGTCTGATCAACTCCATCCTCGCGGTGGTGCTCGTCGTGATCACCGTCTTCGGGGTCTCCCTGGTGATCGTCGAGACCCGGGCGATCGAGAGCGGGGCCCGCGAACGCCTCCAGTCGGAGGCCGCCCGCCTGGTGGCGGTGGTGGAGAGCCGCCTGGTGGCCGGGGAACGGGTCACCGCCGAGAGCATGCGCACCTCGGTACCCGGTGATCGGTACGTGATCATCGACCTGGTCGGGGAGGAGCCGATCACCCTGGGGGAGGAGCCCGAGGGCGGCGTCATCCAGAGCTCGGAGGTCGGGGCCCGGGGCGAGATCGTCACCGTGCAGCAGTCCCGGGACGTCATCGGGGACGAGGTCGGCCGCACCCTGCTCATCATCCTCGCCGTCGCCGGACTGGCCGTGATATCGGCGATCCTGCTGGCGGTTCGGCAGGCCCGCCGGGTCTCCGCGCCGCTCACCGACCTCGCGGAGACCGCCGAACGCCTGGGATCGGGCGATCCGCGTCCCCGCCACCGCCGCTACGGCGTGCCGGAACTGGACCGGGTCGCCGATGTCCTGGACGCCAGCGCCGAACGCATCGCGCGCATGATCACCGCCGAGCGCCGACTGGCGACCGACGCCTCCCACCAGCTGCGCACCCCGCTGACCGCCCTGTCCATGAGGTTGGAGGAGATCATCGCCACCGAGGACCCGGAGACCGTCAAGGAGGAGGCGACGATCGCGCTCGCCCAGGTGGAGCGCCTCACCGACGTCGTGCAACGACTGCTCACCAACTCCCGTGACCCGAGGCTGGGCTCGGCGGTGGGCTTCGACCTCGACGAGGTCGTGCTCCAACAGGTGGAGGAGTGGCGCCCCGCCTACCGGGCGGCCGGCCGGGCCGTGGTCCACTCGGGCAAGCCCCACCTGCGGGCGGTCGGCACCCCCGGCGCGGTCTCGCAGGTGCTCGCCACCCTGGTGGAGAACTCCCTGATGCACGGCGCCGGCACGGTGGCGCTGCGCACCCGCACCGCGGGCAACCAGGTGGTGGTCGAGGTCACCGACGCCGGCCCGGGGGTGCCCCCGACGCTCGGCTCGCGGGTCTTCGAGCGGTCGGTGAGCGGGCGGAACTCCACCGGCCTGGGGCTGGCGGTCGCCCGCGACCTGGCCGAGGCCGACGGGGGACGGCTGGAACTGCTCCAACTCCGACCGCCGATCTTCGCGCTCTTCCTCAGCCGGGAGGCGGACCCGGACGGAGGCTGTCCCCCGGAGGCCCGGGGGTCCCGGACGCACTGATCGAGGGTGGGCCCGCGACCGCGCCGGACCGCCCCGGACCCCTTCCCTCCGGCTCCGGGCGGACGGGTCCCACCGGTCCGCCCGTCGCCACGGCTCCGGTCCGCGCACCCGTCAGGGAGCGGGTGCGGGCACCCCGGAAGACCCAGGTGCGGTAGGCCCAGAAGCGGAAGAGCGAGGCCAGGCCGAGCCCGATCACGTTCTTCGCGATGTTGTCGGCGGTCGCCGAGGTCAGGCCCAGGCCGTGGTGCGAGATGGCGAGCACCCCGTTCTCCAGCACCATCCCCGCTCCCGAGAACATCAGGAAGAGGCCGGCCTCGCGGCGCCGTCGGGTCTTGTCGGCGTGGGCGTAGGTCCAGTACCGGTTGCCCAGGTAGGTGGCGCAGATGGCGCAGGCGGTGGCGAGCACCCCGGACCGCACGGCGCCCAGCCCCACCCCCTGACGGCAGAGGTTGAAGACCAGGACGTTCACCACCAGCCCGACCGCCCCCACGGTGCCGAAACGGCCCGCCTCGCGCACCAGGCGACGCAGGCGGACGGGCAGCCCGGGAGGAGCATCCATCCCGCCATGCTAATCAGATCGCCCTGCCGAACTC
>NZ_VKHT01000737.1 GCF_014141535.1 Streptomyces alkaliphilus
GGGTCGGACGGCGTCGTCGGACCGGGTTCGGACGCCGCGCACGGGGCGGTCGGGGCGGTCGGGACCCCGGGGTCCCCGATGTCGGGGGGCCCGTCGGGTTCCCCGGACGCGGCTCCCTGCCGGGGGCCCGCCCCGGTGACCGGCGCGCCGACCGCCAGGGGCACCGGCTCGACGGGCACCGAGCGTGCCCCCGCGTCCCTCGCGGCGCGGACGGGGGCGAGGGAGCCCCCGGATCCGCCGGGACCGTGCGCGGGCACGGGAACGGCCACCGGCTCGGCACCGCCGCGCCGGGCCCGCATCTCGCCGACCCACCAGATCGTGATGGGGGCCAGCGATGCGGTCAGGGCCAGGACGGCCCAGGTGCGCATGGCGACGTGGGTGTGGTTCAGGAAGACCGAGACCGTCAGGGCTCCGCCCAGCAGGGTGCCCCAGTACAGGTGGAGCCGGAAGGTGGCGGGTCGGTCGGGGCTGGCCTCGTTCCCCTTCGGGGTGACGACGAAGCGGCTGCGGCGCCGCAGCAGGGCGTCGAGCAGGGAGCGGGCCCAGATGGGGGCGGAGATCGCCGACATCGCCATGCCGGCCAGGCCGGAGGAGCCCTCGGGCTCGTGCGGGCTGACGTTGTGCCGTCGGTTCCAGAGGTAGAGGCCGATCTGGAGGGCCGCGGCGTCGCTGTAGAGCATCAGCCACACCGCCGCGGGCACCTGGGTGCCGGAGGCGCCCAGGACGAGGTAGAGGACGCAGCCGGTGGCACCGAGGACCCAGGTGATGGCGGCCATCGGGTAGAAGGCCAGCATGAGGGAGTAGCTGAGCAGGCGTCCGGGGGCGTGGCGGGTGCCGGCGTCGAGGCCGCCGCGCCCGTACTGGCGCAGGATCGTCTCGTAGGTACCGCGGGACCAGCGCATCTGCTGGCTGAAGAAGTCGGTCCAGGAACTGGGCCCCTCCCCCACCGCGAGCACGTCCGGGGTGTAGACCGAGCGCCAGCGCCGGCCGGTGTCCGGGTTGCGCGCCCGGTGCAGTTCGAAGCCGGTGGCCATGTCCTCGGTGATGGAGTCGTACAGGCCGCCGATGGTGCGCAGGGCGGAGATCCGCACGGCGTTGTTGGTGCCGACGAACATGGGGGCGCCGTAGCGGTTCCCGGCCCGCTGGATGAGGGCGTGGAAGAGGAACTGCTGACTCTCCGCGGCCTTGGTGACGGGGCTGTCGTAGTTGCCGTAGACCTGGGGGCCGACGACGAAGGCCACGTCGGGGTCGCGGAAGTACCCGAGCATCCGCTCCAGGTAGTTCGGCAGCGGCACGTGGTCGGTGTCCACCGAGGCGAAGAAGTCGTACTCCTCGCCGTGGGCGTCGAGCCAGGCGTTGTAGTTGCCGTGCTTGGTGCGGGCCCGGAAGGGGCCGGCCGGGCGGTTCCAGCGTTCGACGCCGTGGCGGCTGAAGTGCCGCACGCCCAGTTCGGCGCACAGCTCGCGCATTGCGGCGTCGTCGCCCTCGTCGAGCAGCCAGATGTCGAGTGGTCCGGTGTGCCGCAGGCGCACCGCCGCCTCCAGGGTGGCCCGCACCATGGCGGGCGGCTCCTTGCCGGGTACGCAGGTGGTCAGGAATGCCACCCGGGTGCCGGGTTCCGGCACCACGGGTATCGGATCGCGTGCCATCAGGGTGGCGTGGGCGATGGAACAGACGTTGATCAACCGGAAGATCTCGATCAACGCGATGCAACCGAGCATGACGGCGTCGGCGATCAGCAGATAAAGCGGTGCCTGGTCGCGGTCCGTCCAGTGGGACGGCCACACCAGCCACAGCAGCAACAGCATCGACACCAGGGGGGCGAGCGTCATCAGCGCCAGGGCGCGTATCCGATGGGGCTCGCGGGACAACAGGGTGCGGTAGCGGACACGGTAGCCGGGGACGGGTTCCTCCGGGGGCCCCGCCAGACGGCTGTATGTCTCGTAGTCGTAACCCTCTCGCCGCACAACGTCCTCCGTCCAACGACAAAAGCGTTGGAACCACAACACAGCAGGGCGAAATATGTGTCGAACGGGGGCGGTCCGATGGAGGGAATCCCCGACAGGCGTCCGCCCCGTCGGCCGGTGGCGCGACGGGGCGGGCGGGTGGATCCGGGTGGGCCGGGAGTCGTCGGGAGGTCAGGCGCCGACGGCGTCGGCCCGCTCGACGGCGGGAGCGGGCTCCCCCGCGGTTCCCTCCCGCTCCTCACGGCGCAGTCGACGCTCGGCGAAGAACCCGCCGGTCGGCACCACCGCCATCGCCATGTACCAGGCCGCGGTGCCGAGGGACCAGCGCGCGCGGTTCCAGGCGTCCAGCCAGAACAGGCCGTAGACGACGAAGAGGATGCCGTGCACCGCGCCGAGCACCGGGACGGCGTCGAAGTCGGTGGTGCGGCGCAGGACGGAGGCGACGAGCAGGAGGAGGAAGGAGACCGCCTCGGGGGCGGACACCAGTCGGAGCCGTCGCAGGGCGGAGACGGTCTTCGGGTCCAATGGAGACTCCCGGTGGAAACGGAGGGGGCGCCCGCGACGCGGGCACGCCGCGGGGGACCCGCGCACCGAGCTTGTGCATCGGTTCACAAGGTCGGCTCCCATTGTGGCAGGTCTTCCCCCGGGCCCCCGGGGGGGGGTG
>NZ_VKHT01000738.1 GCF_014141535.1 Streptomyces alkaliphilus
GCGCTCTCCGCCGTCGCCGGCATCGGTGGTGTCGGGAAGACCACCCTGGCCGTGCACGTGGCGCACTCCGTCCGCGAGCACTATCCCGACGGACAGCTGTACGTGGACCTCCAGGGGGCGAGCGCGGCGCCGACGGAGCCGACGACGGTCCTGGCGTCCTTCCTCCGCGCGCTGGGGGTCGCCGACGTGGACGTCCCCGAGAGCGCGGAGGAGCGTGCCGCGCTCTTCCGCTCGCTGCTGGACGGTCGCCGGGTGCTGACCCTGCTCGACAACGCCCGGGACGCCGCGCAGATCCGCGATCTGCTGCCCGGGACCCCCGACTGCGCGGTGCTGGTGACCAGCCGCACCCGCATGGTGGACCTGGCCGGGGCCCATCTGGTGGACCTGGACGTGATGAGCCCGGAGGAGTCCCTCCAACTCTTCGCCCGGATCGTCGGCGCCGAGCGGGTGAACTCAGAGCGTCAGGCGGCCATGGACGTGGTGGCCGCCTGCGGGTTCCTGCCGTTGGCCATCCGGATCGCCGCCGCCCGGCTGGCCTCCCGTCGCACCTGGGCGGTGTCGGTGCTGGCCCGCAAGCTCGCCGACGAGCGGCGCCGACTGGACGAGTTGCAGGCCGGTGACCAGGCCGTCAAGGCCACCTTCGAGCTGGGTTACGGGCAGCTGGAGCCCGAGCAGGGCCGGGCCTTCCGGCTGTTGGGGCTGGCCGAGGGGCCCGACATCTCGCTGCGGGCCGCCGCGGCGCTGCTGGACCGCGATCCGGAGACCACCGAGGAGACGTTGGAGTCGCTGGTGGACACCAGCCTGCTGGAGTCCGCCGCCCCCGGCCGCTACCGCCTGCACGATCTGGTGCGGCTGTTCGCCCGTGCCTGCGCGGAACGGGATGAGACCCCGGCCGCCGGGCGGGCGGCCACGGACCGACTGCTGGACTTCCACCTGGCCGGTGCCTGCCGGGTGTTCGCGATGGAGCGGCCCGGCGACCGGACCGTGGAGCACCTCACCGGTGGGGTGCGCGGGGCGGGACCCGACGGACCCCGGAACGCCGGGGAGACCGGGAACTTCGGGAACGCCGGGAGCTTCGACGCCACCCGCGAGTGGCTGTTCGCGGAGGCGGAGTGCCTGCTGGCCTGCGCCCGGCAGGGGGCGCGCGGCGGTCGGGTGGGAAAGGCAGCCGACCTGCTGATCGCCGCCAAGGATCTCGCCGAGACGGGCGCCTTCTCGCTGCAGTACGAGCAGACCTGCGCGGTGGTGCTGGAGCGGGCGGTCGCCGAGGGGGACCGCCACGCCGAGGGGCGGGCCCGGGTTTCCTCGACGCACAGTCTGAGCGTGTCCGGGCGGGTGCGGGACGCGGCGCGGGAGGCCGCCGAGGCGGCCCGGCTGGGTGGCGCCACCGGTGACCCGGTGGCCCGCGGGTACGGCTTCAACGACCAGGGGATCATCGCGATCTACCGCTCCCGGAACGAGGAGGCGGAGGAGCACCTGGAGCGGGCGGCGGCGGTCTTCCGCGAGGACGGCAACGCCCCGACCGAGGCGAGCGCCCTGTCCAACCTGGCCCGGGTGCACCTGAACACCGGTCGGATCGACTCCGCGCTGGAGTTGGCCGGGCGGGCGCACGCCATCTACCTCGAGGTGGGGGCGACCCTGCGGCTGGCGAACGCCAAGTACGCGCTGGGCATGGCGTTGACCGCCGCCGGCCGGCACGCGGAGGCACGCGAGCGGCTGGAGGAGGCGGTGGGGATCTTCCGCGAGCACCGACAGCGGTTGTGGGAGGGGATGTCGCTGTTCCGGTTGGGCGAGGCGGTGCGGGCCGCCGGGGACGACACCGGGGCGGCGACGCTGGCCGAACAGGCGCTGGGACTGCTGCGGGACATCGGGGGCGACTTCCGGCGGGCCCAGGTGCTCACGCTGTTGGGGCGGGCGCTGGACGGGACGGGCCAGTCCGGACGCGCGCGGGCCTGCTGGGAACAGGCCCTGGGGATCTTCGAGGCGGAGAACCTGCCCGAGGCCGTGGATGTGCGGCGGCTTCTCGACTCCTCCGGCGGGGACGGCCCGGGACGGGGGTGTCGGACGGACCCGACGTCGGTGTGATCGGTCGTGCTCGGGGCGCCGCCGGGAGGCCCCCGGGGGCGGCGCGGGGACGGGCCGCGGGAACCGCGGGCCGGTTTCCGGCGTGACACTTCCTCAGCAGCACGTTTATCAAACGTTCAGCCGTGCTCGAAAGGGTCGCCGTCACACCCACCGGACGAGGGAAGCCGGAGGGTGGAACGGCGGGACGCGTCCGCCCCACCACCGGGCGGGCCGATCCGTGCGGCGCACGAGAACAGGAGAACCACATGACGACCGACGTGACCCCGCAGGAGAACCACGCCACGGGAGAGCCGGTGGCGCCGACCGACGGCGGGAAGAAGCCCGCTCCCACTCAGCCCGGGCCGCGGCCGGGTGAGAACCACGCCACCGGTGACCCGACCGACGCCCGGCCGCAGGAGAACCACGCCACCGGGACCACCCCGAGCTGAGCCCGCCGCGGCGGGATGACCGGACGGGGACGACCGGTGCCTTCGACACGTCCAGCGGGCCGAGGCCCAGCACGACGGCGGCGGCCAGCGAGCCGATCAGCCCGAGAACGGCGGTAC
>NZ_VKHT01000739.1 GCF_014141535.1 Streptomyces alkaliphilus
CCGCCCCGTCCCCGCCCCGGGAGGAGCGGGCAACGGCGGGGCCCGGCACCCCGGCCGGGTTGCCGAAACGGGTGCCGCGCCGGGTGGAACTCACCGAGCGGCCCACCCGCGAGGCGGTGACCGAGACCACCGACCCGGACGCCTTCTCCGCCGGTTTCCGGAACCTGGGCCGGGCCCTGAGCGCCGGCTACGACCACTCCACCGACGCCGAGAACGACACCGAAGAGGATCGCCATGGCCGATGAGCAGCCCGCACCCACCGCCGACACCACCGACCTGGGCTGGGCCCTGGACCAACTGGCCGCCAAGCCCGGCATCGAGCACGCCCTGCTGTTCACCAGTGACGGCCTGGAGATGGCCCGCTCCCGCCGTCTGGGCAAGGACGAGGCCGACCGCGCCGCCGCCCTCTACTCGGGGCTGATGTCCCTGCAGGCCTCCCTCCAGGGGTTTGAGTCCTTCGACGGACAGGAGTTGAGGCTGCGCCACGTCACCATCGACCTGAAGGCCTTCACGGTGCTGCTGTTCACCGCGGGGGAACGCACCAGTCTGGCGGTGGTGGTGCGCGGGGACTCCACCACCAAGGAGATTCCCGGTGCGGTCACCGATGCCTTGAAGATGATCACCGGGATGAAGCCGGTGCTCGCCGCCCGCGACCGGGCCCGCGGATGAGTCCGCCCTCCGCCCACCGCCGCCGGGGCATGGTGCGGCCCTACGCCGCCGCCGGGGGAAACCTCACCCCCACCCGTTCCACCCTGGACCCCGCCACGCTGCTGATCGCCGACCCCAAGGTGCCCCTGACCGGCCTGGGCGCCTACCCCCACCGGCTGATGGCCCTGTGCCTGCCAGGCGTGCTCTCCGTCGCCGAGGCCGCCGTGCGCCTGGAACTGCCGGTGGCCGTCACCATGCCGATCGCCTCCCGCCTGGTGGACAGCGGCCACCTGGTCGCCCGCGCCCCCTTCGTCCCGGCCGCGGACCGCCACGACCGCGCCTTCCTGGAAAGGATCCTCGATGGACTGCGCAAGCTCTGAGCACCCACCACCAGCCGGTGGTTACGTGCCCGCCGGGGCGGAGGCGGTCAAGATCGTGGTGGTGGGCCCCTTCGCCGTGGGGAAGACCACCCTGGTCGGCGCCGTCTCCGACATCGCCCCCCTGCGCACCGAGGAACGCATGACCAGCGCCGGCGCCATGGTGGACGTGCTGGAACGCCTCGGCGAAAAGGACACCACCACCGTCGCCATGGACTTCGGCCGCACCGCCCTGGCCGAGGACATCGTGCTGTACATCTTCGGTGCCCCAGGTCAGCCCCGCTTCGCCCACATGGTGCGCACCCTGTTGGAGGGCGCGCTGGGCGGCATCGTGATGCTCGACGAACGACGCGTCCACGAGAGCTTCGACGCCATCGACCTGATGGAAACCGCCGGTCTGCCCTACACCGTCGCCGTCAACCACTTCCCCGACACCCCCGCCCACCGGGAGGCGGAACTGCGCGATGCGCTGAGCCTGACCCCCACCACTCCCCTGGTGCGCGTGGACGCCCGGGAGCGGACCTCCGCCACCCGGGCCCTCATCGCGCTGGTCACCCACCTGCTCTCCCGCACCCCGGAGCCGACCCCATGACCCCGCACGCCTCCTTGCCGCGCCTGTTCGGCGACGCATTCGCCGCCGACCCGGAGCCCGCCTACCGGGCGCTGCGCACCGCCGGCCCTGTGGCCTGGGCCGAGATCGCCCCCGGCGTGTACGCCCTGGTCGTCACCGACCACCGGGCCGCGGTGGACCTGCTGACCGACACCGACACCTACAGCAAGGACTCCCGCAGGTGGGCGGCTCTGACCGCCGGGCAGGTGCCGCCCGACAGCCCGGTGCTCGCGCTGATGGCCCACCGCCCGAACCTGCTGTACGCCGACGGCCCGGAACACCGGCGGTTGCGCGGCGCGTTGGAGGACTGCCTGGCCCGTATCGACACCCACCGGCTGCGGGAGATCACCCGTGTCCACGCCGGCCACCTGATCGAGCACCTCGCCCCGGCCGGGCACGCCGAACTGATGGCCCAGTTCGCCGATGTGCTGCCCCTGCTGGTCTTCGCGGACCTCCTGGGCTGTCCCCCGAGTCTGGCGGCCCGCATGGTCGACGCCTGCCACGGCATCATCAACGCCGACCTCGGCGCCCAGCGGGCAGCCGCCGACTTCGCCGCGTGCCTGGGCGAACTGGTCCACCTGAAGAAGACCTCACCCGGCCCGGATTTGTCCTCGTGGCTCCTGGACCACCCGCACGGGCTGAACGACACGGAGGTGGTGGACCAGCTGTTCTGCACGGTGGGCGCCGGCACCATCCCCACCGCCGCCTGGATCGCCTCCGGCCTGGAGCTGCTGCTGCGCGACCACACCTACGCCGGCAACCTGACCGCGGGATCGGTGACCGTGCGCCGAGCCCTGGAACAGGTGCTGTGGACCCGCTCACCGATGGCGAACTTCTCCGTCCACTTCGCCCGCCACGACACCCACCTGCACCGGGTCCCCGTCCCCGCCGGCGTGCCGGTACTCATCAGCCACGCCGCCAGCGGCACCGACCCCGCCCTGCCCACCGGGCTCGGCCACGACAACCGCTCCCACCTCGCGTGGTCGGCCGGCCC
>NZ_VKHT01000074.1 GCF_014141535.1 Streptomyces alkaliphilus
GGCACCCCCTTCGGGGGCGCCCGCCCGTCGTGTCACGCGATGGTGTGGTGCGGTGGGGGACCGGGCGAGCGGAGGACCGGCGTCCGTCCCGTCACCCCGTCACCCCGGGCTCACTCCACGACCTCCAGCACGACGACGCTGCCGGTACCGGCGGCGGTGCCGCGCTCGTTGACCAGCGAGACGGTGCCGAACAGCTCACGGCCGGCCGGGGCGGGGGCGTCGGCGACCACGGAGGCCTCCACGGCGGTGGTGCCACCCGCGGGCAGTTCCACCGTCACGTCCTCCGCCACGGTCACGGAGCCCAGGCCGTCGCTGTAGTAGACGTCCCGGTAGTCGTACTCCGTGGTCCCGGCGGGCACGGACCAGCCGTGCACCTCGATCACGTAGGTCCCCGGCCGCGGGGCGACGAGCCGCACCAGTTCCTCGGAGTCGCCGGTGGTGCCGCTGCCCACCAGGGTGCCGTCCCGGTAGACGTACAGGTCCAGGTCGGCGGAGGCGTCGCTCGGCGAACCGATCACCGCTTCGAAGAGGGAGACGCCCTCCCCGATCTCCACGGTGTTGACGATCGCGTACTCGTCGTTACCGATGGTGGGACGCTCGCTGCGGGCGGAACCGAGCGGGCCGCCCTCCAGCGAGCCGGTGATGCCGGCGAACTCGTTGGTGACCTCCCAGGAGACCTCGACGGGCTCACCGACGCCCGCCTGCTCGACGGTCCGCACCGCCGGGTCGAAGACCGCGCCCAGGGCGTTGACCTCGAGGGTGTACGGGTTGTCGAGCATCGGGGAGGTGCGGCGGGCGTCCACGGTCAGCTCCCAGACACCCGGCATCGGGTTGTCGTAGGCGCGGACGTCGGGACGGCAGGTGTTGCGGGGGTCGTCCAGGTTGTTGTAGCAGGAGAACACCGCGGTGTTGTCGACCGGCAGGCCCCACGGGCTGACGGCCAGCCAGCGGCTCTGGCTGCCATCCAGCAGGCCGCTCATGGCGACCTCCATGGTGCTGGTGCCCTCGGGGACGCGGACGAAGTGGTGCAGCGGCTCGTTGCGCTGGACCTTCCCGGAGGTGGTGAAGGAGAAGTCGGGGGAGTTCAGCTCCTCCGGCACGATCACCGTGGCCAGGGTCTGGTGGACGACGCCACCGGTGCGGGTGTCGCTCAGGGCGAGGACGGCGCTGTGCGCGCCGGTGGACCTCGGCTTGACCTCGACCCGAACGGTCACCGGCTTGTTCAGGGGCAGCCTCACCGCGGCGCCGCCGCGCACCTTGAACGCCTTGGTGGCGTCGTTGGAGACCCGCAGGTGGTGGGTCAGGGTGCGGTCCGGGCCGGTGGTCCGGGTCAGGGTGATGTCGTAGACCTTGGTCTTCCCCTTGGCCGGACCGGTGTCACGGTCGTAGATGCCGGTGCCGGTGTGCGGCTCGGCCAGGTACTCCGAGAGCGCGTGGCTGACCGGCGCGGAGACGGTGTACTCGTACGGGGTGGTGGCCCGGGCGAGGTACTTCCAGGCACCGACGGTGTCCATCAGGCCGGAGCCCTGCTCGTACGCCTGGATGCCCTTGATCGGCTTCGCGGAGGAGGCCAGGGCGTGCCGCAGGTCGGCGGGGGAGACGTCGAAACCGCGCTGCTTCGCCGCCGACAGCAGCAGCGCCGAGGCGCCGGCCACCTGCGGGGAGGACATCGAGGTGCCGTTCAGCATGCCGTAGCCGGGCGGCAGGTCGTAGCCGGCGTCGGGCACCCCGGAGCCGGGCATCCAGGTGAGGGTGGTGTTGATGGAGGCACCGGGGCCGACGATGTCGGGCTTGAAGCCGCCGTCGGCACGCGGGCCGCGCGAGGAGAACGGGAAGAGGTTGTACGGCGTCTTCACGATCGAGCCGTAGTTGGCCGCCCAGGTCTCCTTGGAGACACCGGCGCCCACCGAGACGACCTTGTCGGCCAGGGACGGGTCACCGATGGTGTTCATGCCGGGACCGCTGTTGCCGGCGGAGATGACCAGCTGGACGCCGTGGGTGTCGATCAGCTCGGTGTAGAGCCGGGCCCGGGCGTTGTTGCCGTCGTTGAGCGCCGGCAGTCCGCCGATGGACATGTTGACGATGTCCACGCCCCGGTTGACCACCAGGTCGATCATGCCCTCGGTCAGGGCGGTGGCGGTGCAGCCGCCGCCCCAGTTGCAGGCCCGGGAGGAGACGATCTTCGCGCCGGGGGCGGCGCCGGTCATCTTCCCGCCGAACAGGCCGTTGGCGGCGGTGATGCCGGCGACGTGGGTGCCGTGCCGGTCGCTCGGCACGCCGATGTTGACGAAGTCCCGGGTCTGTCCGATCCACTCGCCCCCGTAGGGGTCCATGGGAACGTCCTCGCGGATCTCGACGACGAAGGCGATCGCCTCGGCGATGGCGGTGTCGGGGTTGTCCTCGCCGAAGAACCCGATGTCGAAGTTCTCCTGGTAGGGACGCATCGGGGTGTCGTTGGTGAAGTCGCCGTCGTTGTCCAGGTCGACGGTGACGGTTCCGGCCTCCGGGTCGTACAGCAGGGCCCAGACGCCGTCGGTGCTGCCGTCCCGGTTCAGGTCCCCGCCCATCTCGCCGCCGATGGTGGCGGACTCGCGGAAGAGGCTGATGTAGTAGTCGCCCTCGGGGGCGGTGTACTCGCGGCCGGAGTAGGTGAAGGTCCCGCCGGAGACCTCGGTGACCATCGGACGCCAGGTCTGGTCGTTGTCGATGATCGGGTCGGTGGCGGTCACCACGTCGACGATCTTGCGCTCGCCGGTCGTGGTCTCCTGCAGTGCCGGGTGGACCACGTCGATGCCGGTGTCCAGGACACCGATGGTGATGCCGCGACCGTCGGCCGTCCGGTTCTTCTTGATGAAGTCGACGGTGCCGATCTCGTGGGAGGGCTGGTAGGGGTTGACGTTCGGGGTCGAGGCGTCGGGACCCGGATACGTGGTGCCCCCGCCCTTTCCGGGGCCGCCCTTTCCGCCCTTGCCGCCGCCCTCGGGCTCGGGGTCGGGGAGGCGGATTTCCTCGTTGAGGTCGATCGCGTGGACGGAGGAATTCTTGACCGCGCGGTCCACCAGGGAATCGGCCCGATCGGTCGGGACGGTGGCCCTGACGTACCCCACGGAGTCGTCGGTGAACCCGACGGAGGCACCGCTGATCGTCTCCAGGTCGCGCGTGACCTCCTCGGTGTTGCCCGGCTCGGCCGCGATGAGCAGCGTGACCCGGGGCTCCCCGCTGAGCTTGGCCTCCTCGAGCTTCGCCGCGTCGGCGGTGCTGAACTTCTCCTCCAGCGGCTTCGCCGGCACCGGGTCGGGGGTCTCCTCGACGGCCAGTGCGGGAGTGACGCCGGTGGCCGCGAGCGCAACCACGACACCGGCGGTCAGGGCGACCCGGGTGAGTCTCCCGACCGCCGGTGGGGCAGCGGATATGAACGATGGGGTGCTCGTCATGACCATCCTTGTTCGGTATCCGGGACAGGATGGTCGGTAATCATACGTAAATGATCTTCACTTGTGTGTGCTCGTGGAGAAGTTGACGAATAGCTGCCAGGCAAATGGTGTGGACTACCCGAAAAAAGCGGATCAAACACCACTCTTGGGAGTGGCGGAAATCGGCCGGCCGGTCGATCAGCGCGGCAATACCGTCACATACCGCCCGGGCGGCCGGTCGAGCGCGTCGGTCAACGCGGTCCGGATGACCACCGCCTGAAGGTCCGGCGCCTCCCGCAACCCCCGTGGCGTCAGGTGCACCACCGTCACCCCGGACCGTTCCAGGGCTTCCCGTCGTCGCGTGTAACCGGCCGTCTCCTCCGCCTCGGTGAGGGGTGAACACCTCGGAGTGTGTGACGTCTCGGGGAGGAGGGCGGTTCCCGTCGAGCACTCCCGGGTGTCCAGGACGAGGGCCACGCCCTCCCCGGGCCAGTGGGCGTCCACCGCGGCCGGGGCCTCACCGGCCGCTCGCAGCTCCACGTTCCACAGCGGCTCGGCGATCGGGGCGTCCCCCGCGGCGGCCGAGGGGTCCTCCCGGGGCGGGGCGCCCACCACGGCCCGCACCACCTCCCGCAACGAGTCCTGCGCGAACGCCCGGGCGGCCGCGCAGGACTCCTCCAGGGCCCGGGCCGGGCCGCGCCGCCGGTCCCGGGGGAACCGCTCCACCTCCCGGGCCAGCTCGCGCGCCGTGCAGTGACCCCCGATCAGGGCCGCCGTCATCAGGGCCCGTACCGCCGCCGGGTCCCCGTCCGCCCCGCCCGGCCCCGGTGCCACGGCGTCCGCGACCGCCCGGGCCACGGGCACCACCGGCAGGCCGTCGATCCACACCGGCCGGGGGAGGTGCCGGGTGCGCAGGAGCAGCACGCCGGCGGGCGCGCGCAGCCGTCGGGTGTGCGACACCACCAGGGTGATCGGCGGGGGAGGGGCGGATCGGGGGTCGTGCTCCGCGTGGCCGGCGAGCGGCTCGGGGTCGTGCAGTTCCAGCGCGGTGAGCCCGCCGAACAGCACCTCCCCCGGTCGGCCGCCGGCCCACCGCAGCGCCGCCCTCAGCCGTTCGGGGTGGTCGATCGGTCCGGAGTGCGGCACATGGACGCCGGGGAAGGGCATCTGCCACGGTCCGCCGGGCCGGCAGCGCCGGGCGGCCTCCGCGCGTCCGATGCCCCGGGCCCGCAGATCGGCGACGGTCAGTGGCTCCGTCCCCCGGGGCCGTCCGGTCGCGGTGGGCGGGCGCGCGGCGGGCGACCGTCGGGTCACCGGGAGCGGCGGACGCCCCGCCTGGTGGGGGACGCGCGGGTCGCCGTCGAACCGGGGGTGCGGGAGGGTCCCGTCGTGGTGCATGGCGCTCATGCCGCCGGGATGCCCGCTCCCGCACCCCCGTCGAACCTCCCGGGGCTCCCCGATGCGTTCCTCCCGGGGCTCCACGGTGGGGGAACGCGCGTGCGGGAGTCGCAGGGCTTTCCACTCTTGCTGGTCACGGGGAGTGTGAGCTTGGGCCCGAGGTCGCTCCGCTCCGCGAGCAACCCCGGGCCCGTAGGGGGTGTGAAGGAGTGTCACCGGGGCGTGAACCCGCCCCGGGGGCGCTCATCCCGCCGTGCGCGCCTCACACTCGCGGGCCCGCAGCGCCCGCGCCAGGTCGTCCCGTGACTCCAACACCAGTCGTCGCAGGGCCGGCGCCGCGTCGGGGTGCTCCCGCAGCCACCCGTCCGTGGCCTCCAGGGTGGCCCGGTCCCCCTGCGCCGCCGGGAACAGCCCCCGCACCACCGCCATGCCGATCTCGATCGAACGTTCCGCCCAGATCCGCTCCAGCGCGGCGAAGTACGGTCCGGTGTAGGGCGCGAGCAGATCGACGCGGTCCCCGCGGCCGAAGCCGTCGATGGTCGCCTCGATCAGGGCGTTCGACAGCCGGTCGGACTCCATCACGTCCGCCCACGCCCGGGCCTTGACCTCCGGCGTCGGCCGGGCCGCCAGGCAACGCACGTGGTGCCTGCGCCCGGAGGCGGTGTCGTCCCGCTCCAGCTCCCGGTTCAGCCGCTCCTCGTCCACCCGCCCCCGGGACGCCAGGGACAGCAGCAGCGTCCAGCGCAGTTCCTGGTCCACCGACAGGCCGTCGATCCGGGCGGCCCCGTCCAGCAGCCGCTCCAGCAGCACCAGGTGCTGCTCGTCCACCGCCGTCTCCGACAGGAAGCGCGCCCAGGCCAACTGGTGGTCGCTGCCGGGCGGGGCCAGCCGCAGCTCCCGCAGCGCCGCCTCGGCGATCGCCGACTCCCGGGCCGGACGGTCATCCGGCGCGGTGAAGCGGGTCAGCGCCGTCCCGGCCCACGCCAGCACCATCTGCAACACGCCGATCTCGGTCTCCGCCCCGGCCGCCCGGCGCACCAGATCCAGGAAGTCCCCGGCGGGCATCAGCCCGTCCCGGGTCAGGTTCCACAGGGCGGACCAGCACAGCGCCCGCGCCAGCGGATCGGCGATGGAACCCAGGTGCTCGCGGAGCGTGGCCAACGAGGCATCGTCGAAGCGGGACTTGCAGTACGTCAGGTCGTCGTCGTTGACCAGCACCAGATCCGGTCGCTCGGCCCCCACCAGTTCCGGCACCACCGTGCGCGCCCCCGTCACGTCGGTGAGGGTCTGCGCGTACCGGCTCAGCGTCCCGGTCGCCGGGTCCCGCCGGTACAGCCCGATCGCCACCCGGTGCGGGCGCAGCACCGCCGCCGGCGCCCCACCGGGCGCCCCCGGGTCGTCCATCGAGCCGGCCGGCAACCGGGGCGGCTCCGGCGCCTCCTGAACCACCGCCAGCTCGGTCACCCGTCCCGCCGCGTCACAGGTCAACTGCGGCGTCAGGACGTTCACCCCGGCCGTCTGCAACCACGCCTTCGCCCATTCGCCCATGTTCCGGCCGGAGGTCTCCTCCAGCACCGCCAGCAGGTCCTCCAGGGTGGTGTTGCCCCAGGCATGGCGTCGGAAGTAGCGGCGCGCGCCCTCCATGAAGGCGTCCTCGCCCACGTAGGCGACCAACTGCTTGAGCACCGAGGCGCCCTTGGCGTAGGTGATGCCGTCGAAGTTGAGCTTGGCGTCCTGCAGGTCGCGGATGTCGGCGGTGACGGGGTGGGTGGAGGGCAACTGGTCCGCCCGGTAGGCCCACGCCTTGCGCCGGTTGGCGAAGGTGATCCACCCCTCGGTGAAGCGGGTCGCCTTCACCAGCGAGAAGGCGCCCATGAAGTCGGCGAACGACTCCTTGAGCCACAGGTCGTCCCACCACTCCATGGTGACCAGGTCGCCGAACCACATGTGCGCCATCTCGTGGAGCAGGGTGTTGGCGCGACCCTGGTAGGCGGCCCGGGTGGTGCGGCCCCGGAAGACGTACTCCTCCCGGAAGGTCACCAACCCCGGGTTCTCCATCGCCCCGATGTTGTACTCCGGCACGAACGCCTGGTCGTACTTGCCGAAGGGGTAGGGGAAGTCGAAGTGCTCGTGGAAGAAGTCCAGCCCCCGCTTGGTGAGGTCGAAGATCTCCGGGGCGTCGAAGTGCCGGGCCAGGCCCTTGCGGCACAGGGCGGCCAGGGGGATCTCCAGGGTGGAACCGTCCGGCAGCCGACGGCTGTACCGGTCGCGCTCCACGTGGTACGGACCGGCGACCACGGCGGTGATGTAGGTGGAGATCGGCGGGGTGGGGGCGAAGACCCGGGTGGAGGCGGCGCCGTTGTCGCAGGGGCGCGGCTCACCCACCTCCTCGGCGTTGGCCAGCACCGTCCAGTGCGCGGGAGCGGTCACCCGCATCTCGAAGGGTGCCTTGAGGTCGGGCTGTTCGAAGCAGGCCATCACCCGCCGCGCGTCGGCGGGCTCGTACTGGGTGTAGAGGTAGGTCTCGCCGTCCTCCGGATCCACGAAGTGGTGCAGGCCCTCACCGGTGCGGCTGTAGGCGCACCGGGCGTCCACCACCAGTTCGTTGACCGCCGACAGGGCGGGCAGGGCGATCCGGGCCCCGTCGAAGATCCGGTCCACCGGCAGGGAGTCGCCGTTCAGGGTGACCGACAAAACCTCCGGCGCGATCAGGTCGATGAAGGAGGAGGCGCCCGGCTCCGAGCAGCGGAACCGGACGGTGGTGGTGGAGCGGAAGGTCCGCGGTCCGGAGGCCGGGGCCGGCGCCGTCGCCGACCGCAGGTCGAGTGACACCGTGTAGCCGTCGACATCGATCAGCCCGGCCCGCTCGCGGGCCTCCTCACGGGTCAGGTTCTCTCCGGGCACGGGCCCACTCCTCTTCGGTCTTCTCGGCTGGTGGCTCGCCGGGTGGGGGATGAGGGCCGGCGAACGTCCGGCCAGCATCCCACGGGCCGTGGAAACCCCGCAGGGGGGAATCGGGTCCACGGTGCTCCCGGCTCGATGGGGTAGAAACCCCCCTCAGGGCATATCACGGCACGGCCCGGGGCGAGGAGCGACGCATGGATCCGGTGACGGGATGGGAGACCGAGGCATCCCTCGGGGGCACGAGCGGGGTCGGTCCCGGGGAGGGTGAGCCGGTGACGGCGGACTTCTGGTTCGACCCCGCCTGTCCCTGGGCATGGGTGACCTCGCGTTGGATGAAGCAGGTCGAGACCGTGCGCCCGGTGCGGGTGCGCTGGAACGTCATGAGCCTGGCCGTCCTCAACGAGGACCGGCTCGAGGAACTGTCGGAGGATTACCGCCGGAGCCTGCGGGAGGCCCCGGGCCCGGTGCGGGTGTGCGTCGCGGTCGCCGCCGACCACGGCCCGGAGGCGCTGGACCGGCTCTACACCGAGTTGGGGAACCGACGCCACGGTGAGGGCCGGAAGCTGGACCGGGACACCGTCCGGGAGGCGTTGAAGGCGGCCGGGCTCCCGGTCGAACTCGCCGACGAGGCGGACTCCACCGACCGCGACGAGGAGGTGCGCGCCTCACACGACCGGGGCATCGGGCTGGTCGGACAGGACGTGGGCACCCCGGTGATCGCGGTACCCGGCCCGGAGGGCGAACCCGTGGCCTTCTTCGGCCCGGTGGTCACCCCGATGCCCCGGGGCGAGGCGGCGGGGCGGCTGTGGGACGGTGTGCTCCTGGTGGCCGGCACCCCCGGCTTCTACGAACTCAAGCGGTCCCGGACCGAACGGCCCCGGATCGACTGAACCGCGCCCGGGGGGCCGAGCGGTCCACGACGGGACGGGGGCCCGCGCGTCACGACCGCGCGGGCCCCCGTCCGTCTCCACCTGCCCGGTGAGCGGTGAGAAGACGATCACACGAGCAAGGGGTTCGGGTGGGCCGGTAACCGCACCGGCCCGGGGCGGCGCCTCAGGGGGCGAGCAGCAGGGTGCCGGCGCGCTCGCGGGCGGCGGTGTACCGGGCCGCCACGTCCTGCCAGTTCACCACCCGCCACATCGCCTCGACGAAGTCCACCTTCTGGTTGCGGTACTGCAGGTAGAAGGCGTGCTCCCAGGCGTCGAAGACCAGGATCGGCACCGAGCCCTGGCCGACGTTGCCCTGGTGGTCGTAGACCTGCTCCACGATCAGCCGACCGCTCACCGGCTCGTACGCCAGCACGCCCCAGCCCGACCCCTGGGTGGTGGCGGCGGCCTTGGAGAGCTGCGCCTTGAAACGGGCGAAGGAGCCGAAGGACTCGGCGATGGCGTCGGCCAGCTCACCGGTGCCGTCCTTCTCCAGCGGCTCGCCGCCGCCGTCTCCGGACATGTTGCGCCAGTAGATGGAGTGCAGGATGTGCCCGGACAGGTGGAAGGCCAGGTTCTTCTCCAGGCCGTTGATCCCCGCCCACTGCTCCTTGTCGCGGGCCTCCTCCAGCTGCTCCAGGGTGTCGTTCGCCCCCTTCACGTACGCCGCGTGGTGCTTGTCGTGGTGCAGCTCGATGATCTCCCCGGTGATCACCGGCTCCAGCGCGGCGTAGTCGTACGGGAGCTCGGGGAGTGAGTAGACGGCCATGTCCGGTGCCCTTCGACGGCGTGGGTGCCCTGGTCGACCCGCGCGGGCCCTGCGCGGTCCTCTTTTTGCGACTGACTTGCAAAAGCAGGCTAGCAGCAACTCTTCGTCCGGGCAGCGGCATCCCGGGGTGCCGCGCCTCCACCGGGTCGGCGACGACACCGGGACCGACGGGATCCGGGGGGTCCGACAAGGGAGACGGCGCGGTTTTGTCGCCAAACTCACGCCGGCCCGGGGCCACTCCTCGGTTAGCGTCGGGGAGGCCGTGACCGGGGCCGACAGGTCACCGGGTCCGGCCGTGCCCGCACGTCCATCCCCTCCCGTGGAGACCCCATGAGCACCGCCGCCGCCCACCTCAGGCCGGGCGCCGTCCTCGCCGACGTGCTGCCCGCCGGTACCGTCGCCCGCGCCCGGGTTCGCGACATCGCCCTCGTCACCGGGGGTGCCGCGCTGACCGGTGTCGCCGCCCAGTTCGCCCTGCCGGTGCCGGGCTCGCCGGTCCCGGTCAGCGGCCAGACCTTCGCCGTCCTGCTGGTGGGCGTCTCGCTCGGCCCGCTGCGCGCCTTCGCCTCCCTGCTGCTCTACGCGCTGGTCGGCATGGCGGGCATGCCCTGGTTCGCGGAGGGGGCCTCCGGTTGGGGCATGCCCACCTTCGGCTACATCCTCGGCTTCGCCCTGGCCGCCGCCGCCGTCGGAGCCCTGGCCCGGCGCGGCGGTGACCGCACCGTGTGGCGCACCGCCGGGACCATGGCCGTGGGCACCGTGATCATCTACGCCCTGGGCGTCCCCTACCTCGCCCTGGCCACCGGCATGGGGATCGGGCAGGCCATGGCGGTCGGCATGGTGCCCTTCCTGATCGGTGACGCGATCAAGGCCGCGCTGGCCATGGGGGCACTGCCCCTGGTGTGGCGCCTGGTCGGCCGGCGCGCGGACTGACCTCCCCGCCGGCCCGGTGTGCCCGACCCGACCGTCTCCGGTCGGGTCGGGCACACCGGCACATCTTTTCGAACGCTCCCCGTGGCGCTCCTCCGAAGGGGTGAATGTCGGTCACGCCCCGGGAGCCCCCGGGCCCGTTGCTCCGACGC
>NZ_VKHT01000740.1 GCF_014141535.1 Streptomyces alkaliphilus
AGGATCACGGTCGAGACCACGAGGAGCGGGAGGGCGAGGGAGGCCTGCCGGGCGGCGCTCACGGGCAGCAGCGCGAAGGCCGAGGCGTAGCCGATCGCCTCCACCCGGTCGTCGCGGACCCGCACGGCAGGGGTTCAGTAGGTGACGTCGGGGGAGAGCAGTCCGAAGACGGCGGCGAAGTACGCCACGCCCACGAACCCGAGGAGGACGAGCGCGCCGGCGACGTACCGGCCCGGCCCGGCCCGGTGGCGGATGTCCCCGACCAGGACGAGAGCGGCGGGGATCAGCCCGAGCACCCCGAGCCACTGCGCGCCCACCAGCGCGCGGAGCAGGAGCGAGGGGACCGGTTCCAGTTCCATGATCCGGGTGAGGACCAGGGCCCATCCCGCCAGGGCGGTGAGCGCGACCACGGCGCCGGTGGTCCTCAGTGCGCGGGGCAGGCGCGCGGTGCGGGTCGGCGCGGGCAGGGAGAAGCGGCGGCGGACCAGGGCGCCGGCCGGCCGGGCCAGGGAGGCGCCCAGCAGGATCACGGTCGAGACCACGAGGAGCGGGAGGGCGAGGGAGGCCTGCCGGGCGGCGCTCACGGGCAGCAGCGCGAAGGCCGAGGCGTAGCCGATCGCCTCCACCCGGTCGTCGCGGACCCGCACGGTCAGCAGGCGCTGCCCGCCGACCTCGCGCCACACCCCGGGCTCGATCTCCTCGTAGGCGGTGGGCTCCAGGGTCTCCGGACCGGGTGTGACCAGGATGGTGCCGTCCTCCCGGGCGACGATCCGGGTCTGGCCGCCGAGGACGCCGACGACGGACATGAAGGTGCTGTGCATCGAACGGGAGTTCTCGTAGACGCCCTCGAGGAGGGCCGCGTGCTCGGCGGCCGTCGCCTCCACGCCCGGGCTGCCGGGGTCACCGGGGAAGTAGCGGTCGGTGAAGCCGTGCAGGATCGCCTCGCGCAGGCGCAGGCTGTCGATGTCCCCGCGCCCGCCGCCGTTGAGGGCCACGAAGACGCCGGTGCCCGAGTCGGGGTGGAGTTGCAGGTGTGAGTGGAAGAGCGTGGTGTCGCCACCGTGGCCGATGACGCGCCGGCCGTTGCGGTCCTCCTCGAAGAACCCGAGGGTCATGCGCGGTCCCTCGGCGAGGGTGCCGAGGGAGGCGGCGTCCAACCCCGGCGCGTGCATGAGTTCCAGGCTCTCGGGGGTGAGCAGGGCCGGCCCGTCACCGGCTTCCCCCAGGTGGGCGAGCATGAAGCGCGTCATGTCGGTCGCCGAGGAGGTCAGTGAGCCGGCCGGGGGGCCGGTGACGATCTCGAAGGGGCCGGCGGGGCCGGTGGTGGAGGCATAGCCGCTCGCCATACGGTCGCGGAGGTCCTCGGGCAGGGGTTGGGCGAACTCGGAGGAGTCCATGCCCAGCGGTTCGAGGATGTTCTCCCGCACGTACTCCTCGAAGGGGACCCCACCGACCCGCTCGACGACGTACCCGGCCAGCGCGGCGCCGTAGTTGGAGTAGGCGGGGACCGTGCCCGGCCGGTAGACCTGCTCCGGCGGGTCCTCGACCAGATGGGCGCGCAGGTCGACCCCGGATCCCTCGGGGGCGATCAGATCCGCTATCCGCTCCTCGAAGCCGGGGGTGTGGGTCAGCAGATGGCGCATGGTCAGGTCGTCGTCGAAGGAGGTGGGGACCGTGAAGTCGAGGTACTCGTGCACGTCGGCGTCGAGGTCGATGTCGCCGCTCTCCACGAGCCGCATCACGGCGGTGGCGGTGAAGAGTTTGGAGACCGAGCCCACCCGGAAGAGGGTCCGCTCCGGGTCCACCGGGAGTGGTTCTCCACCGTCCGCGCCGGTGTCGGCGTGGCCGTAACCGCGTGCGGTGAGCACCTCTCCGTCGTGGACCACCGAGATCGCCGCGCCGGGGATGCCGGTGCTCTCCAGTGCGGCCGGGACCAGGCCGTCCAGCCAGGTGTCCAGGTCCTCGGCGGTGAGGTCGGCGTTGATCATCGAGCCCGCACGCATTCCGGCCGCGGCCGATCCGATGACCTGCTCGGTGAGAACGCCGACGTTGCCCGCCACCCACACCCCCGGCGCCTCGGTGGCCCCGGTCGGATCGGCGGTGATGTGGCTGCCGATGACGTGGCCCCCCATCTCCTGATCCACCGGGGTGATCCCGAGGTCGGCGAGCAGGCCGCTGCGGGCGGTGAACCGGGGCGCGACGACCACCGCCTCGCGGTCGATGACCCGGCCGTCCTCCAGGACGACGCCCCGCAGCCGGTCGTTGCGGATCAGCAGCTCGGCCACCCGGCCGTCGACCACGGCGACGCCCCGGGCGGCGAGCTGCTCGTACTCCTCCTCGTCGGGCTCGGTGCCGGTGTGCAGGAAGAGGGTGACGTCCTGGCTCCACTGCCGCCACATCAGCGCCTGGTGGACTCCCATCGGGCCGGTGGACAGGATGCCGATGGCCCGGTCGCGCACCTCCCAGCCGTGGCAGTAGGGGCAGTGCAGCACCTCGTGGCCCCAGCGTTCGGCCACTCCGGGCACATCGGGCAGTTCGTCGATCAGGCCGGTGGTGATCAGGAGCCGGTCGGCGGTCACGGTGGTGCCGTCGCCCAGGGTCACCCGGAAGCGGGGGCCGGGCGCT
>NZ_VKHT01000741.1 GCF_014141535.1 Streptomyces alkaliphilus
GGCCTCCCGGGGGCGGGCGTCGAACGGGTCGGATCCGCGGACGGCGCGGCGCCGGCACCGGCCCCGATGGGCCGGGGAACGCCTTCGGTGACGCCGCCGGTGTCACCGGTGTCGGCGTCGGCGGGCGGCGCGGCGGGGGTGTCGCGCAGCGCCCGCAGCCGGTCCACCGAGGAGGTGCCGCGCCCCCGGTACACCAGCAGCACGATCGCCAGGCCGACGCCGACCTCGGCCGCGGCCACCGCGATGAGGAAGAGCGTGAACACCTGCCCCGAGTGCAGGGCGTCGCGCAACCACACGTCGAAGGCGACGAGGTTGAGCATGACGCCGGCCAGCATCAACTCCACCGCCATGAGGACCAGGACGGCGTTGCGGCGGGCCAGCACGCCGTACAGACCGACGCAGAACAGCAGCACGGCGAGGACCACCGGGTAGACCAGGTGCATCAGCCCTCACCCCCGACGCGGTGCCGGGGGTCGGGCACAGCGGTGGGCCCCGGGCCGGTCGCAGGGCCGTTCCCCGGGCCGGTCGCGTGCCGGCGGGAGACGGCGATGGCGCCGATCAGCGCCGCGAGCAGCAGCAGGGACAGCGCCTCGAAGGGCAGCACCCAGTGTCGGAACATCGAGGTGCCCAGGTCGGCGGTGAGACCGTGCGGCGTCTCCAGGTCGATCCAGGTGGTGCGGAAGGCGTCCACCACCAGCACCACCAGCAGCACGGCCGCCGAACCGGCCACCACCAGGGCCACCGGGCGGGCGGCGGAGTTCGCGTCCGGGGACGGTCCGGTGGGCGCCTTGGTCAACATCAGTCCGAAGAGCACCAGGACGACCACCGAACCGAGGTAGATGAGCACCTGGACCCAGGCGATGAACTCGGCGGTCAGCAGCAGGTACTGCACCGCCAACCCTCCGAGCGCGACCACCAGGTACAGCGCGGCGCGCACCAGTCGGGTGGTGGTCACGCAGAGCACGGCGGCGCCCAGCACCACGACGCCCACCAGGAGGAAGACGATCCCCACGCCGCTCGGCGAGAGGAAGCCGGGGGTCCCCTCCGCGGCCGTCCGCAGGGCGCCGGGGCCGGGGCTCACGCCGTGCCCCCGCGGGTCGGGCGTTCGGCGGCGCGGCGCGCGGCCACGACCTCCTTGGACTCCTCGGCCGCCGGGTCGAGCGGTGGCGGTTCGGGGACGGTCCACATCCACTCGCGCAGGCGGTCCCGCTCGTGGGTCAGCTCCCGGATGTCGGTCTCCGCGTACTCGAACTCCGGCGACCAGAACAGGGCGTCGAACGGGCAGACCTCGACACAGATCCCGCAGTACATGCACAGCGCGAAGTCGATCGCGAAGCGGTCCAGGACGTTGCGGCTGCGCTCCCGGCCGCCGGGCGCGGCCGGCGGCATCGTCTCCTTGTGCGAGTCGATGTAGATGCACCAGTCGGGGCACTCGCGCGCGCACAGCATGCAGACCGTGCAGTTCTCCTCGAAGAGCGCGATCACCCCCCGACTGCGCGGCGCGAGTTCCGGCAGCGCCTCCGGGTACTGCCGGGTCACCGCGCGGCGGGTCATCGCCCGGAAGGTCACGGCCAGGCCCTTGGCCAGGCCCGATACGGGACTCACGAAATCACCACCTTGACGACACCGGTCAGCGCGATCTGCGCGAGGGCCAACGGGACGAGCACGGTCCAGGCCAGCTTCTGGATCTGGTCCACCCGCAGCCGGGGCCAGGCCACCCGCGCCCAGATCACCAGGAAGCACAGGGCGGCCGTCTTGAGCAGCATCCACAACCAGCCGAGTTGGTCGGCGAACGGGCCGTGCCAGCCGCCGAGGAAGAGCACGGCGGTCAGCGCGGAGACCACCACGATCCCGGCGTACTCGGCGAGCAGGAACAGCGCGAACCGCAGGCCGGAGTACTCGGTGAAGGCGCCGAAGATGATCTCCTCCGGTGCCAGCGGCGCGTCGAACGGCGGACGGTGCAACTCGGCGATGCCCGCGACGAAGAAGACGACCCCGCCGATGATCTGCCAGGGCACCCACCACCACTGGAAGGCGTCCAGGATGCCGGTCAGGCTGAGCGTGCCGGCGGCCATCACGACGGAGGCCGCGGCCAGCAGCAACGGCAGTTCGTAGGCCATCAACTGGGCGGCGGTGCGCATGCCGCCCAGCAGGGAGTACTTGTTGGCGGAGGCCCAGCCGCCCATCAACTGTCCCAGCACGCCCAGGCCGAGGACGGCGAGGACGAAGAACACCCCGGCGTCGATGACCTGGCCCACCAGGGTGCCGGGGCCCAGCGGGATGGCGATCAGGACCACGAAGTACGGCAACAGCGCGACGGCCGGGGCCAGTCGGAAGACGGCCCGGTCCGCGCCGGCCGGAACGGTGTCCTCCTTCTGCGCGAACTTCACGCCGTCGGCGACCAGCTGGGCCCAACCGTGGAAGCGACCGGCGTGCATGGGACCGACCCGGCCCTGCATGTGGGCCATCACCTTGTGCTCGGCCTGACCCACCAGCAGGGGCAGGGTGAGGAAGGCGAGGAGGACCGCGCCGAGGCGCAGCGCGACGTCGCCCGGGCCGAGGGCGGTCGGGCCGGCGGCGTCGGCGAGCAGCGTCGGCAGCGCGGCGGGGGTGATGGGGAG
>NZ_VKHT01000742.1 GCF_014141535.1 Streptomyces alkaliphilus
GGGAGGGGACTGGTCACGGCCCGTTTCGGGACGGGTCTGGCCGACCTTAGCTGGCCCGACCGCGACCGTCTGACAGTCCTCCTGAACCCCTCCGACCCCGAGGACCCCGGGACTCCCGACAGCCCGCAGGCCCCCCGGGGCTTCCCCGTCCCGGGCGCCGAGGGGCCGGTGAGCACGGCCGGCGAGGCGATGGCCATCGCCGTCGCCTACGCCGACCGCTTCCACCCCGACCTCGTGCGCGGCGCCGTTCCCTCGGCCGACCCCGTCGGCGCGGACGCCGGGCACGGATGGCTGGTTCGGTGGCGCCACCGGACCGGGGACGGCCTGCTGCTCCCCACCCGCCTGGACGTCCGGATCGAACCGGGCGGAACCCTCACCGCACTGTGGCTGGACCGCACGACGATCCCCGACCCGCCGGCTGTTCACCTCACCGAGATCGAGGCGTGGGAAGTGCTGGAGGAACACCTGTCGCTGCGGGTGGAGGACGCCGACACAGCCGATGCCTCCCTGGTGGCCGAACGTCCCCGGGACGCCCCGGACGGCGACGAGTGGCGGGCACACTGGCTGCTGCTCATGAGCGTCGGGGACGAGATGATCCACGCGGTGGTGGACGCCACCACCGGCACCCCGGTCGGGACCGACCGCTTTCCCTCCTCGCGGACCCTCGACCGCACCGACCTCCCCACCTCCCGGAGCCGGTGACGTCGGGGACGGACCACCACGCCCTGTCGTCATCCGCCGACTCCGGAAGACCTCCCCTTCCTCTACCGTGGTGGGGCGAACAACACGGCTCCTCCTCTTCGGCCCGTTCCAGGGCGTGGATCCGCATCAGGTCGTGCATGCGGTACCGGTGGGCGCGCACCTCTTGCACGAGGTGTGCCTCCGTCAGTCTCCGCAACCGTGCCCGGTGCTCGGAAAGGGCTCGCCGAGCAGGGCGGCGAGCGCCTGGACCCCGATGTCCGGGCCCGAGTGGAGGGAGAAGAGGCGGAAGGCCCGACGGTCCTCCTCCGACAGGGCCCGATGGGGCCGGGAGAAGACGCCCCGGGTGTCGCTCAACCCGTCCCGGGTGGAGGCCACCGTATCCACTTCCCGTTGTTCACGGGCCACCTCATCGGCCGGTTCTCCCGGGGTGAGGTGCGGCCTGCTCGCCGCCCGTTCACCCACGACCCGCAGCCGCCTTCCGGCCCGAATGGTCGAGGGTGTGAATATCTCCTGTTTCCAAATGCGCGACGGAATCGTGACATGAGGCGAAAAGTTCATCGAAGGTCGGCCGCTCCGTCATCACACGCCTCCTGGATGATCGCTCGCATTCGGGCCGGTAGACGCACGATCTTCTCGTGCTGCGCAATCGGACTCCGTGCCCCCACCTCCGCCAGCGTATCGTGGTCCGTGACCTCCCAACCCTGTAAGAGCAGGTCACCCGTCTCCTCGTCGATCCATACGGAGGGACAGTTTCCCCCGTTCGTGTCGGGGTCGATGCCGATGAACCTCAACGCCATGCTTCCTCCCTGTGTCAACTTCCCGGTCGGGTGACCAGGGTGGTGGGGGGTCGGTCTCCTGTAAAGGGCGAGAACCGTACATTTTTTGATCCCGCTGTGTGGGTGTGCACCAAGGAGCGAAGAGGTTCGGGTGATGCTCGGGCGGGTGATCGGGGAATCCGGAGATCACCGTTGTTCATGCAAAAAGATATATGTGTGATTATGGTTTCGGGTGGGTCTCCTTCGAGTCCATGCCCTCCGGGGTATGAGGGTGATGAACGGTGAGAGCGGTGAGGGAGGCGCGTCGGTGGGTGGGTGGCCGTCAGGGGCCCTCCGCCGGAGCTCCGGGGCGGTCCGTGTCGACCGCCCCGGACCGAGGGGTGCGGTCGAGTGAGCACTCGTCGACCCCGCCGCTCCCGGGAGGGGACACCCTTCCCGCGAATGAATGTACGAGATTAGTCATTGCCCTTGAATTCCGTCATCGGCGTTTCGGTCTTCCGACGTGCGAATGAGACAGGTTTGCCCGCGGAGTGGCGTAAAGGAATTCCCGGACGGGAACATGTGGCCCGCACGTCTGCCCGTATCGGGAGGAAACGACCGTGGACACCACGCAGGTGGGCGGCGACGGCCACCGCGCCGAGCCGCTTCACCACACCGAACACCACCACGGGTGGGTGTGGGAGCGGCTGACCGATGTCGCCGTTCCCGCCGACGAGTTCGCGGTCGTTCAACACGCCTACGTCCATGAACGGACCACCGGCGCGGAGACCGGATGGATGTCCCACGCCGTCGCCTGCCTGAGACGCCCCGGCGGCCGGGGGCACGTCCTCGTCCTCGTCGGTCGGCCGGGCACCGGCCGTCGCACCACCGCCCTGCGGGTCCTGCACGACGTCGGTCTGCCGCACGAGCGAATCCGGGAGCTGGTCGCCGACTGGGAGCGTCCGCGTGTCGGCCGACTGCCCCACCGGCCCGGGCACGGCTTCGTGCTGGACCTCGGCCGCGAGGAGGAGTTGCCCGAGGACTTCTGCCGGGGCCTGGCCGAGTACCGGCGCCGGGCGGTGGAGACCGACACCTTCCTGATCCTCCTGGTGACGCCCTCCGTCCGGGCCCCGGGGCTCCCCGACTCCCTGCCCCGGCTC
>NZ_VKHT01000743.1 GCF_014141535.1 Streptomyces alkaliphilus
CGGCACCCCCGACCCCACAGCCGCGCCCGCCGTCGCCGGCACGGGACGCGCCGGTGTCTCTCCTCCGCCGGCACCGGTGCGGCGCGAGGCCAGCACCGCCCTGCCCTCCGAGTACGGCCTCTTCCGTGCCCACGGCTATCGGGCGGCCGACGGAGTGGAGCACATCGCGCTCGTGGCCGGGGATCCCGCGGGAGCCCCGGACATCCCGGTTCGGGTCCACTCGGAGTGCCTGACCGGCGATGTCCTGGGCTCGCAACGGTGCGACTGCGGGCCCCAGTTGCGTGCCTCCCTGGCCAGGATCGCCGAGGAGGGGCGGGGCGTCCTGGTCTATCTGCGCGGTCACGAGGGACGCGGGATCGGCCTGTTGCCGAAGCTGCGCGCCTACGAACTCCAGGAGCACGGCCGTGACACCCTGGACGCCAACCTCGAACTCGGTCTACCGGCCGATGCCCGGGACTACGCCGTCGCCGCCCGGGTCCTGGAGGACCTCGGGGTGCGTTCGCTCCGTCTGTTGACCAACAATCCCGACAAGGTGGACGCCCTGCGCCGGCACGGTCTGACCGTGACGGCCCGGGAGCCCGTGCCGGTCTCGGCCGGGGAGCACAACCTGCGCTACCTGCGCACCAAGCGGGACCGGATGGGGCACGAACTGCCCTGGCTGGACGAGGGCCTCCCCGGCCCCGTCGTGCCGCTCTCCGGCTGCTCCGCCCGGTGACCGGGGCGCGCGCCGGTCACCGACCCGCGCGCCCCATCGGTCCCCGACACCACCCCGTCATTCCCGGGGTCCACCGCCGCCCCGATCCCCGGGCGCGGATCGACCCCACGACCTGAGAGGCAGGACAGCGTGAGCGGCAAGGGCGCTCCCGAACTCACCATCCGCGAGTGCGCGGATCTGCGTGTCGCGGTCGTCGCGGCCCAGTGGCACGAACCGGTCATGACCGGCCTCGTGGAGGGCGCCCTGCGCGCCCTGGGCGAACTCGGCATCCACGAGCCCACCCTGCTCCGGGTGCCGGGCAGCTTCGAACTACCGGTTGTGGCCAAGGTGTTGGCCGGTCGTGGCTACGACGCGATCGTGGCGCTCGGAGTCGTGATCCGCGGCGGCACCCCACACTTCGACTATGTGTGCCACGGTGTCACCGAGGGCCTGACCCGGGTGGCCGTGGACACCGGGGTGCCGGTCGGCTTCGGCGTGCTCACCTGCGACACCGAGGAACAGGCGCTCGACCGTGCCGGGCTGCCCGGATCCGCGGAGGACAAGGGACACGAGGCGGTCACCGCCGCGGTCGCCACCGCCGCCGTCCTGCGGACCGTGTCCGAACCCTGGCGCTGAACGCGGCCCGGCCGGCGCACCGCGTAGGCTGGGCCGCACCATGGCCAACAAGACGTTCGAGGAGCTCTTCGCCGAGCTCCAGCAGAAGGCCGCCACAGGCGACCCCGCAACCTCCCGCACCGCCGAGCTCGTGGCCGCCGGTGTCCATACGATCGGCAAGAAGGTCGTCGAGGAGGCGGCGGAGGTGTGGATGGCCGCCGAGCACGAGGGCGCCGAGCGCACCGCCGAGGAGATCTCCCAGCTCCTCTACCACCTCCAGGTGATGATGGTCGCCCGGGGCATCACCCTCCGGGACGTCTACGAGCATCTGTGAGCGGAACCCCTCCGGTTCCGCCCACCCGCACCCGCTCCCGTCACGTCACCCGCAAAGGAAGCCCCGTCATGTTGCGCATCGCCGTCCCCAACAAGGGTTCGCTCTCCGGACCCGCGGCGACCATGTTGCAGGAGGCCGGTTACCGGCAGCGCAAGGACAGCCGCGAACTGGTTCTCATCGACACCGACAACCAGGTGGAGTTCTTCTTCCTGCGTCCCCGGGACATCGCCGTCTACGTCGGCTCCGGCAAGCTCGACATCGGCATCACCGGCCGTGACCTGCTGATGGACTCCGGGGCCGAGGCCGAGGAGATCATGCCGCTCGGCTTCGCCGCCTCCACCCTGCGCTACGCCACCCGTCCCGGTGGCGTCCGCGACGTCTCCCAGTTCGACGGTCTCACCGTGGCCACCTCCTTCGTCGGCGTGGTCGTGAACCACCTCGCGGAGCACGGGGTCGACGCCTCCGTGGTGCGCCTGGACGGAGCGGTGGAGACCGCCATTCAGCTCGGTGTCGCCGACGTGATCGCCGATGTGGTGGAGACCGGCACCACCCTGCGCAACGCCGGTCTGGAGATCATCGGTGAACCCGTCCTCTCCTCCGAGGCGGTGGTCGCCCGCCGCCGCGGAGCCGACACCACCGACCCCAAGGTGCGTCAGTTCCTGCGCCGGCTCAAGGGTGTCCTGGTGGCCCGGCGTTACGTGATGATGGACTACGACATCCGGGCCGAACTGGTGGAGAAGGCGGTCGCCCTCACCCCCGGCCTGGAGTCCCCGACCGTCTCCCCCCTGCACGACCGCGGCTGGGTCGCCGTCCGCTCGATGGTGCCCACGCGTGAGGCCCAGCGGATCATGGACGACCTGGACGAGTTGGGTGCCCGGGCGATCCTGACGACCACCATCCACGCCTGCCGCCTGTGATCCGACCTCGCGCCTGCTCTCCGGCGTCCCCCACCCCGGTGGCCCCCCACCGGGGT
>NZ_VKHT01000744.1 GCF_014141535.1 Streptomyces alkaliphilus
CCCACGCACCACCCCCCACTGCCTGCCCGACAGGAGTTCAGATGCGCCTGCGTCATGTCCGGAACCTGCTCTGCGCCCTGGTGGCCGCCGTACTGCTCGTACCGCTCACCTCGGGCACCGCCCGGGCCGCCAACACCTCCGAACCCGTCATCTTCGTGCACGGCTTCTCCGGCAAGAGCGGCCAGTTCTCCACGATGACCCAGAACTTCAGGGCGAACGGCTACGCCGACAACCAGCTGTACGTCTTCGGGTACGACTCGCTCCGGTCCAACGTCACCATCGCGCACCAACTGTCCGACTACATCGACGACGTCCTGAGGCGGACCGGCGCGAGCAAGGTCGACATCGTCACCCACTCCATGGGCGGCCTCTCCTCGCGCTACTACATCAAGCACCTCGGCGGCGCCGACCGGGTCGACGACTGGGTGTCGCTCGGCGGGCCGAACAACGGCACCGCGGTCGCGGGATTCTGCAACATCCTCATCACCTCCTGCGCGGAGATGAGCCTCGGGTCGAGCTTCCTGAAGAACCTCAACGCCGGTGACCCGACTCCGGGCAACGTCACCTACACCACCTTCCGCTCGCCCTGTGACCTCGTCATCGCCCCGATCAGCAGCACGATCCTCGAGGGCGCCGACAATCGCCGGACCGCCTGCCTCGGGCACATCGGAATGATCTCGAACACCGGCGTCATCAACGCCGTGCGCGAGGTCGTCTCCTGAGGTGACACACCCTCACCGGACCGTTTTTCGGCGGCTGTGCTCCGGACGTGTCACGACCGTGTCGTGAACCCGGCCCCCGACCGGGAACCGATGGTGGTGACGCGCGTGGATGACTAGGGTCGCTCACCGATGGAGGACGAGGAGTCAACCGACGGTCACGGGGGTGGAATCGGTGGAACGACGGATCCGACACGGCTGCGGCGCGCTGGCGCTGGGCCTGCTGCTGACGGTGGGTTGTACCGCCGGGGGCGATGAAGCGGACGACGGCTCCGGCGGGGGCGAGGTGCCGGAGGCCGGCGAGGGGGACGGCCTCGGCATCGTCCTCGACGCGGACCGTCTGCCGGTGAACCGCGCGCAGGCCGTCGAGTTGGCCGAGACGATCGTGGCGCGGCCGGAGACCTTCGGTCCCGGGTTCGTCGAGGTCCCGGACCGCGACGACGATCCGGGACAGTGGGCGGTGCTCGACGAGAACTGTGTCTGGGTGCGGGAGACCGTACCCGACGAGGTGCTGGCCGGCCTGACCGGCTACGCCGAGCTGCCGGCGGAGGAGGGCGCCGGTCCTCTGGGCGTGACCGTCGTGGTGACCGTGCACCGCGACGCCCGGAGCGCGGAGTGGCAGATGGCCGGGACCGTGGAGGACGCCCTGCGCTGCCCGGACCAGCAACTGCGCCCCGACGAGTGGGTGAGCGGACTCATCTCCCTCGGGATGGGGTTCGGGGAGATCGGCAACTTCTTCGCCGAGGACTTCCTCACCGAGACGGGGAGCTTCCACAGCGGGGAAGCGGGCGGCCCGCACGACTTCGAATGGATGCGTGCCCGCCTCGGCCCGCTCACCGTCGCGGTCTCGGCGAAGGGCGCGGAGGGCCGCACCCGCGAGGAGGTGACGGAGGCCGCCACGCGTGCTTCCGGCCTCATGCTGTCGAGGGCGGAGACCGAACTGGCGGGCGAGCCGGTCGGTATCGACGAGGGGGAGGGGAAGAAGAGGTGATCGAACCCCTGCGGCACGACGACCCGTCCAAAGCGGGCGGCCACCGCCTGCTGGGCAGGCTGGGCGCGGGTGGCATGGGCGTGGTGTACCTGGGACGGACGGAAGCCGGGGAGCTCGTCGCCGTCAAGATGGTGCGCGCCGGGTACGCCGGTGACGAGGGCTTCCGTGCCCGGTTCCGGCGTGAGGCGGAGATCGCCCGCCGGGTGGACAACCCCTGGACGGTACGGGTCCTCGGCGCCGACACGGAGGGCGAACGACCGTGGTTGGCGACCGCTTTCGTGGCCGGGCCCTCGCTCGCCGAGGCGGTGGACAGGTGCGGGCCGTTGGCCGAGCACGGCGTCCGCGTGCTCGGCCGGATACTCGCCGACGCCCTGGCCGCGCTGCACGGGAGCGGACTGGTGCACCGGGACGTCAAGCCCGGCAACGTCCTCCTGGGCCACGACGGACCCCGGCTGATCGACTTCGGCATCGCCCGCCCGACGGACCCCGGTGCCGCCCCCCTGACCGCGGACGGGGTGGTGGTCGGGACTCCCGGCTACCTCCCGCCGGAACAGGCCGAGGGCGGCGACCCCGGCCCCGCCGGTGACATCTTCTCCCTCGGCTGTCTGCTGGCCTGCGCGGCCACCGGGCGCCCTCCGTTCGGCACGGGCCCCGCCGACGCGCTGCTGTACCGGACCGTGCACGACGAACCCGACCTCGACGGGACGCCCGCGGGGCTGCTCCCGGTGCTGCGGGACTGCCTGGCGAAGGACTCGGACGGTCGTCCGGGAGCCCGGGAACTGATCCGTCGTCTCGCCGACGACCCCCGGTCCCCGCACCGACCGGTCGAGAGGGACGCCACGACCTGGCTGCCCGAGGACGTCGTGCGACTGATCGCGGCGCGTGCCGCGCGTTCCCTCGAAC
>NZ_VKHT01000745.1 GCF_014141535.1 Streptomyces alkaliphilus
GGAGCGATGCGGGTCGGGGTGACGGGGGTCAGGCCGCGGATTCCCCGGCCCCGGTGGCGAGGGACATGATGGATTCCTCGGTGGCCGTGGCCGTCTCGACGATGTCGACCAGCCGTCCCTGGCTCATCACCGCGACGCGGTCGGTGAGGGTGAGCAGTTCGGGCAGGTCGGAGGAGGAACACAGGATGGCCAGTCCGCGTTCGGCAAGGGCGTACAACTCCTCGTAGATCTCGGCCTTGGCCCCGACGTCGACGCCCCGGGTCGGCTCGTCGAGAACGAGGACCCCGGGGTTGATCGCCAACCACCGGGCCAGCACCGCCTTCTGCTGGTTCCCGCCGGAGAGGCTGGTGATGGGCTGGTCCAATGTGGCCGTCTTGACCCGGTACTTCTTCGCCTGTTCCGCCGCGGTGCGGCGGAACGCCCGCCGGCGGATGAGACCGAGGCGGCTGAGCCCGCGGGTGGTGAGCGCGCCGATGTTCTGCTCCACGCTCATGGTGGTGAGCAGCCCCTGGGCCCGGCGTTCGCCGGGGACGAAGGCGAGTCGGCGCTCCACACTGCTGACGGGGTCCCGCCGGGAGTAGGGCTCGCCGAGCAGCTCGACGGTCCCGCTCGTTCCGCGTTCACCGCCGAAGATGTTGTGCAGCAGTTCGATGCGTCCGGAGTCGGGCAGGCCGGCCACACCGAGGATCTCGCCCGGGTGGACATCGAGGCTCACCCCGCTGTGGCGCCGGCCACCGAGTCCCCTCAGCCGCAGGGCGGGGGGCTCCTCTGAGCGGTGGCCCGCCCCCGGGCGCCGGGTGAACTCCCCGAGTTCCCGACCCACCATCGCGGCGACCGCCCGGTCGGGGGTCGTCTCCGAGCGACGCCAGGAGGCGACGTGCCGTCCGTCGCGGAGCACCCGGATGTGGTCCGCCAGGCGGAAGACCTCCGGCATGCGGTGGGAGACGTAGACCAGGGTCGTCCCGTCAGCCCTCAACCTTTCCATCAGCGCGAAGAGCCGTTCGGCCTCGGCCGGGGTGAGCATGGCCGTGGGCTCGTCCAGGATCAGCACCCGGCCACCACGGGCCACCGACCGGGCGACGACGACGAGTTGGCGGGTGGCCATGTCGAGCGTGCCGACCGGGGCCGTGGGGTCGAGTCGGAGGTCCAGGGCCGCGAGCAGTTCCCGGGTCCGTTCCACCATCCGGTGCCGTGAGGGGAACCAACGGTGGCCGGGTTCGATGCCGGAGAGGACGTTCTCCGCGACGGTGCGGTCGTTGAGGAGAGCCAGCTCCTGGGGGACGATGGCCACGCCGTGCCGGCTCAGTACGGTGCCGGGATCGTGGGAGGTCACCTCCTCGCCGAAGACCGTGACGCCTCCGCTGCTGGGCGGCTGGAGTCCGGCGAGGATCTTGAGCAGCGTGGACTTGCCCGCTCCGTTCTCCCCGAGGAGGGCCGTCACCCCTCCCGCGGGGATGTCGAAGGTGACATCGTCCAGGGCCCGCACCGGGCCGAAACTGCGGCTGAGTCCGCTGATCCGGACGGCCGGCGTGTCGGGCGCGGGGACCATCAGTCCTCCACCGGGTTCTCGTCGAGGTTGTCCCGGGTGATGAACTGCGAACCGGTGTCCACACCGGTGATCTCCCCGCCCTCGATCAGGAAGTCGTGGAGGGTCTTGACCGCCTGGTAGCCCTGCTCGGCGGGATTCTGGCTGATGGTGAAGTCGATGACACCGTTCTCGATGTAGTCGGCGGTCCTGGTGAGCAGGTCGAATCCCACGACCACGGGGCCGTCGCCGCTCGCCTCGGCCGCCCACTGGGCCGCCGCCGTGGTGGAGCAGCAGTCGAGGCCGGCCAGGGCGACCACGTCGGACTGGCCGCGCATGGTGGATTCGACGGTGTTGTAGGCCGAGCCGGGCTCATTGCCCACGTTGACGGGGCCGACGATCTCCAGGTCACTGCCGGCCAGGCCCTCCTCGAAACCGCTGAACCGTTCGTGGGACCAACCGGCCCCGGTGTCGACGGAGAAGACGACGACCTTGCCGGAGACGTCCGGGTCGAGGACTTCGAGGAGTTGACGGGCCTGGGACTCGCCGGATCCCTTGAGGTCCTGACCGACGAAGCCCATCTGGCGGGACTCGGGGTTGTCGGTGTTGAACGAGATGACGGGGATACCGGCGTCGTACGCCTGGGCGATGACGGGTCGCAGCGCGTCGCTCGAGGCGGAGGAGACGGCGAGGCCGTCCACCGACTTCTGCTGGATCAGCGTCTGGAGTTCGGAGACCTGCTGGGCGGCGTCACCGCCCGTGGGGCCGATGAGCCGGACGTCCGCGCCCAGTTCATCGCCCGCCCGCTGCATGCCCCGGGCGATCGGGGTGGCGAAGGCGAGGGAGGGGTCGTGGTAACTCAACTTGATGCGCAACGGTTCGCCGTTGTCGATCCGCTCCTGTATGTGGGCGGCCGGCTCGAAGGAGCCGTCACCGTCGTTGCCGTTGTCGCTCGCCGTGACCGCGCCGCACGCGGTGGTGAGGAGCAGGGCTGCGGTGAGGGCGCCGGCGACCGCGGGCTTTCTCCATGGGGCGCGCAGGGACATGGGGGACTCCTTTGTCGTGTCCGAGGGGAATCGGGGAAGGGC
>NZ_VKHT01000746.1 GCF_014141535.1 Streptomyces alkaliphilus
CCTCCCGCCCGGTCCGTCCCGAATGGTGCCCGGAGCAAACATCGAAGCAAACATCAAAGCAAAAGGGTCGGAGACCGTGTCTCCGACCCTTCACAGCGTGACGGTGGGCGATACTGGGATCGAACCAGTGACCTCTTCGGTGTGAACGAAGCGCTCTCCCGCTGAGCTAATCGCCCGCTGCGGGCCCTACGTTACCGCACCTCGGAGGTGCTCTCGCACCACTCCTCGGGTTCCCGCCCCCTCCGGGGCATCCCGGGCCCGCCCGCCGGTCGGCTCCGTCCACAGCCATCGGGAGTAACCCGACAAATACGACTCCGCCATTCGAATGCATTCAAACCTCGCAAACCTCCCAGACTGGTTTACAACCACCGATTACGTGGCATCCCGATCTCGCCGACGTGCGAACCCCCGAGCGCACACTGAGCGAAAGGCCCTGGCGCTTATGAACACCACGGTCAGCTGCGAGCTGCACCTGCGCCTCGTCGTATCGAGCGAGTCCTCCCTGCCCGTCCCGGCCGGGCTGCGGTACGACACGGCGGACCCCTACGCCGTCCACGCCACCTTCCACACCGGAGCCGAGGAAACCGTCGAATGGGTTTTCGCCCGGGACCTGCTGGCCGAAGGTCTGCACCGTCCCACCGGCACCGGCGACGTCCGGGTGTGGCCCTCCCGCAGTCACGGGCAGGGAGTGGTGTGCATCGCCCTGAGCTCTCCGGAGGGCGAGGCCCTTCTCGAGGCCCCCGCCCGCGCCCTGGAGTCGTTCCTCCGGCGCACCGATTCCGCGGTGCCACCCGGCACGGAACACCGCCACTTCGACCTCGACACCGAGCTGTCCCACATCCTCGCCGAGAGTTGAACGCGCCCGCGCGACGCGCCGTCCGACTCGGGGCGACGGCGCACCGCGCGGTTCCAAGGCACCGGGCGCCCCGCCCTTCGGACACCGTCCCCGCGATCACGGGAACGGTGTCCGGAGGCGGGGCGGAGGCCGGTCGACGGCCACGGCCGGGGACCCGGAAAAGGAGGAGGGGTTAGAGTTCCCCGGATCGGCCAGACCGCGATCCGAATCGGGAGCGACCCCATTGCTCATCAACCACGACACGCGGTGCGCCCTCGGCCACACGGTCGACCTCCTCAACACGGCACCCGGCGAGCACTCCCCCGAGGGGTTGGGGGATGTCCGGGCGCTGCGCCGCTTCGTGGAGACACACGAGGTCAGCGGGGTGGACCCGGTGGGGCTCTCGGAGCGGGACCTCGCCGCCGTCCACCTCGTCCGGGACCGTTTCGCCCGGGTCTTCGCCGCCGGTGACGACCGGGAGGCCGCCGAGCTCATCAACACGATGGTGGCCGAGGCGGGCACCACGCCGCAGCTGACCGATCACGACGGTCACGACTGGCACGTGCACTACTTCGCCCCCGGCGCCTCCCTCGCCGACCATCTGGCGGCCGACTGCGGCATGGCGCTGGGTTTCCTGGTCGTGGCCGGCGAACGGGAACGGTTGCGGCGGTGCGAGGCGCCCGACTGCGGACGCGCGTTCGTCGACCTCTCGCGCAACCGGTCCCGCCGTTACTGCGACAGCCGGACCTGCGGCAACCGTCTGCACGTCGCCGCCTACCGGGCCCGGCGGCGGGAGGCCGGGGCGGCCGGCTGAAGGGCCCGCCGGCCCGGCCGGACCGGCCCCTCAGCCGGGTCCGGTGAGCGGGTCGGGGGTCACAGGAAGAACAAGTCGTGCACCGAGGCGATCAACAGCAACCCGGCGATGAAGGCGAGGAAGCCCATCAGCGGGGGCTGGGACAGGGCGAACAGGCACCCTCCCGCCTCGGGAGCCGGCCGGGACGCGCCGTCGGGGACCGCGTGCTCCTCCACCGGTCGGGGCTCGGGGGCCACCGGCGCGCGGGCCGGGCCCGGGAGGGTGTTCCGGAGGTCCTCCCGGGAACGGCTGCCGCCGCGGAACCCGCCGGGGCCGATCGGTACCACTGTGTCGGGAGCCTGCTCCCGGATGTTGTGCGCCATCTCGCGGGGATGATGACGCAGGCCGGGGGGTTCCCGCAGCCCGGTGTCCCGGGTGATCGCTTATGTCTCAGATTCCGTGCTTCTTCAAGATCGCTTCTATATCGGAAAAGTCCTCCGCGCCTTCGTTCCTGCTCGGGCCCTTTCGACCGGCCGCCGGGGCCGCCGGTCCCCCCGCGTTCCCCGGCAGGGCCGGGCGTTCGTCCCGGCGGGCGGGGGTCGAGGCGGCGGGAGCCGTCGCGGCGTCCCCCGGCACGGCCCCCGGCACCGCGTCCCGGGTCCACCGGGAGACCAGGACCAACAGCACCGACAGGCCGATGAGCCCGAAGCCGGCCCAGGCGATCGGGTTCACCGTCATGTTCACCACGAAGCGGATCACCCCCGTCATGGCCAACCCCATCGGCAGCAACGCCACGGCCAGGGTTCGCAGGGCCGCGCCGCGACGCCGCCGACGGAACAGGCGCAGCGACCACCAGCAGCCCGCCGCGGTCAGCACGCCGCATATCGCGTAGATCATCATTCCCAGGGTCATGTTCTCCATCCTGCCCGTCGGGGATCGTCGGGGCCATGACGGGGTGGGGCACCTGGCTCTTATACGCATCT
>NZ_VKHT01000747.1 GCF_014141535.1 Streptomyces alkaliphilus
GGCCCCGGGCCCGACTACGGCCCGGCCGTGTCGGTGGGGTCCGCGGAGGGGAGGGTGGCCTCCCGGGCCGCCTCGATCATCCGGAAGATCTCCTCCACCGCGGCTTCCGGATCGTCCGCGTCCCGGGCCAGCGCATAGGCATCGACCACGAACCTCGCGATCGTGCGGCAGGCCGTCGTGGTCCGTGGCCGGTCGGGATCGGCGGCGATGGCCGTGGCCAGCGACTCGGCGTGACGCAGCCTCGCCGCCTCCTCGTACTCCCGCAGTGCGGGTGACGCCTCGATCATCCGCTGGATCGGGGCGGTGCCATCCGCCGTGCAATGGCGCACCAGGGCCCCGATCTCGTTGCGCAGCGCCGGGATGAGCGGCTCGTGCGGTGCCCGATCGGTGACCGCACGCAGGAGGCGTTGTCCGAAGTCCTCGTCCTGCTCGAACACCAGGGCCTCTTTCGAGGCGAAGTGGGAGAAGACCGTGGTGACGGCCACGTCGGCCTCGGCGGCCACGTCACGGATACCCACCGCGTCGTATCCCCGTTCCAGGAAGAGCCGCAGGGCGGCATCGGCGATTTTCCGGCGGGTCGCGGCCTTCTTGCGTTCCCGGCGTCCGGGCGGCACGGTCATGATCCAAAGCTATCAGGTATGAAAGCACAACCGTTTTTAAAAGCTAACCGTTAGTGTTACGGTCGTCGGCATGAAGAGAGTGAGCTTCGCCCGGTTCGGTGGACCGGATGTCCTGCGCCTCGAGGACGCCGAGGAGCCCCACGCGGGCCCCGGCCGGATTCGTGTGGCCGTGCGAGCGGCGGGCGTGAACCCCGTCGACTGGAGGATCCGTGAAGGCCAATTCCGCGGGATCCGCCCCCTCGAACTGCCCGCCGGGCTCGGGCAGGACGCCGCCGGGGTGGTGGACGAGGTCGGCGAGGGCGTCGAAGGGGTCGCGATCGGCGACCACGTGTTCGGTGAGGGGGAGAACACCTACGCCGAGTTCGCCGTGCTGTCGGCATGGGCCCGGATGCCCGAGGGGCTGACGTTCGAAGAGGCGGCCGGGTACCCCTCCGTCATGGAGACCGCGCTGCGCGTGATCCGCGAAGTCGGTGTGCGAGCCGGGCAGACACTGCTGGTCAGCGGCGCCTCCGGAGGAGTCGGCTCGGCGGTGGTGCAGATCGCCCGGGAGCGCGGGATCACGGTGATCGGCACCGCCGGAGCCGCGAGTCAGGACCATGTGCGCGGCATGGGCGCCCTCGCCACGACGTACGGCGAGGGTTGGGTGGAGCGGGTGCGGCGGCTCGGCCGGGTCGACGCGGCCCTCGACCTGGCCGGCTCGGGCGTGCTCCGCGAACTCATCGGGTTGACCGGGAACCCGCGGAAGGTGGTCTCCATCGCCGACCCCGAGGCGGCGGAGCTCGGTGTCCCATTCTCCGGAGTGGCCGGCAGCATGCCGGAAGCCCTGGCCGAGGCCGTCGACCTGATCTCGCGGGGAAGGCTCCGCATCCCGGTCGAGAAGTCGTACCCGCTCGCCGAGGCCGCGGCGGCGCACATCGACAGCCGGGCCGGCCACACGCGGGGGCGCCGGGTGCTGATCGTCCGAAAGCCGGCCGCCCGTCGTCCCGAGCCGGCCCGGAACCGGCCCCGGGCCGGCTCCCCGTGAGGGGAACCGGCCCGGGTGTGCGGTGGGCGCGTCGACGGACGGCGCCCACCGCACGGGTGTCGCGAGGTGTTACGGGCGGGTGCCGATCAGACGGCGGCACCCGCGCCGCGACGACGCACCATGTAGACGGCGGCGGCACCCATGGCGACGGCGGCGGCACCGGTCAGGGCGTAGACCGCCAGACCCGAACCGGCACCGGTCCGGGCGAGCTGCAGGTCCGGGCTGCGCTTGGCCGGGCCGGCGGGCTCGGCCTCCTTGTCGCTGCCGGACCCACCGGGAGCGGTGATGGAGAAGGCGTAGTACCAGCCACCCTCCCAGCCACACTCCTGGCCGTTGACCTCACCGATGTAGGCACCACCGCTGACGGCGGCACCGTCCACGGTCGGGGCGTCCTTGTCGATGGAGATCCGGAAGTCGGTCACGACGGTGTCGCTACCGGCCGGCAGGACGTCCAGCTCGGCGTAGATGCCGGCCGCGAAGCCGTCATCGTCCAGGGCCTTCCAGCCGCCGCCGTTCCGGAACTCCAGGTTGACGTACTCCGACAGCCAGGCGTACTTGTCCAGGTTGTCGAAGTCCAGCTCGTCCTTCTCGAGGTCCTCGTAGAGCTTGAGGTTCTCCACCTCGGCCCACAGGATCACGTCGCGAAGGTCGACGTCGCTGACGTTGGTGGCGTGCATGCTGAACTCGTGCCAGCCGCTGCCCGCGACGATGGTCTCGGGCAGACCGACGACCTCGGTCAGCAGGCCGTCCTCGTAGTCGGCGTCGAGGTCGGTGCAGAACGCGAACTCGTCCTCCGGCGCCTCGCCGGACTCCTCGTCCTCGCCGGGGGTCTCGCCCTCGTCGTCACCGGAGAGCCGGCCGCCGGGGACCTGGCCGTCGGGGGTCTCGCCCTCGTCGTCCTCGTCCTCGGTGTCGTCGTCCTCGGTGTCGTTCTCGTCCTCGTCCACGGGGGTGGGGGTGGGC
>NZ_VKHT01000748.1 GCF_014141535.1 Streptomyces alkaliphilus
CCTTCATGGTGGCCGCCACCCAGAACCCCATCGAGTACGAGGGCACCTACCCGCTGCCCGAGGCCCAGCTCGACCGCTTCCTGCTCAAGCTGAACCTCTCCCTCCCCTCCCGCGAGCAGGAGATCGACGTCCTCACCCGGCACGCGAGCGGGTTCGACCCCCGCGACCTGGCCGCCGCCGGCCTCCGGGCCGTGGCGGGCCCCGCCCAGCTGGCCGCCGCCCGCGAGGAGGTCCGCAAGGTGAGCGTCGCCCCCGAGGTCGCCGGCTACATCGTGGACGTGTGCCGGGCCACGCGCGAGTCGCCCTCCCTGGCCCTGGGCGTCTCCCCACGCGGGGCGACGGCCCTGCTCGCCACCGCCCGGGCCTGGGCCTGGCTCTCGGGCCGCGACTACCTCACCCCCGACGACGTCAAGGCCCTCGCCCTGCCGACGCTGCGCCACCGGGTGCGGCTGCGGCCCGAGGCCGAGATGGAGGGCGTGACGGCCGACTCGGTGATCACCGGTCTGCTCTCCCACGTCCCCGTGCCCCGCTGAGCGGCGGAGGACCCCCATGGCCCTCACCGGACGGACCGTCCTCATCGCCGCGCTCGGCGCCCTCGTCGTGGCCGCGCTGCCGGGGTGGCACGGCATCCTGCTCGTGGCGGTGGTGCTGCTGCTCGCCGTCCTCCTCGACCTCGCCCTCGCCGCACCGGTGCGCGGTCTGCGGCTGGAACGGGACGGCGCGGACTCGGTGCGCACCGGTGAGGAGGCACGGGTCCGCCTGACGCTGACCAACCCCTCCAATCGCGTGCTGCGCGGCGAACTGCGGGACGCCTGGACGCCCGGAGCCTTCTCCGACCCGGACGAGGCGTACCGCGCCACCCGGCACCGGCTGCTGGTGCCGGCCGGGGAGCGCCGTCGGATGGAGACGGTGCTGCGGCCCTCGCGCCGGGGTGAACGCCGGCCGGACCGGGTGACCGTTCGCTCCCTGGGGCCGCTCGGTCTGGCCGCCCGCCAGGGCTCCCACCGCGTGCCGTGGGCGCTGCGGGTGCTGCCGCCCTTCACCAGCCGCAGACACCTGCCGGCCAAGCTGGCCCGCCTGCGCGAACTGGACGGCCGGACCAGCGTGCTCATCCGGGGCGAGGGCACCGAGTTCGACAGCCTGCGCGAGTACGTGCCCGGCGACGAGGTCCGTTCCATCGACTGGCGCGCCACCGCCCGCCGGGGAAGCGTCGCCGTCCGTACCTGGCGCCCCGAGCGCGACCGCCACCTCCTGCTGGTCCTGGACACCGGCCGCACCTCGGCGGGCCGGGTCGGGGACATCCCGCGGCTGGACGTGTCCATGGACGCCGCGCTGCTGCTGACCGCTCTGGCCTCGCGGGCCGGGGACCGGGTGGACCTGATCGCCCGCGACCGGCGCACCAGGGTCTCCGTGCGCGGGCACTCCGGGCGGGAGGTCCTGCCCGCGATGGTGCGGGCGATGGTGGACCTGGAGCCGGCGCTGGTCGAGACCGACGCGCCGGGTCTGGCCGCGGCTGCCCGCGCGGCGGCACCGCACCGTTCTCTGATCGTCCTGTTCACCGCGCTGGACCCCGGTCCCGCCGATACCGGTCTGCTGCCCATCCTGCCGGAGTTGCTGCGGCGGCACTCGGTGATGATCGCCTCCGTATCCGACCCCCGGGTCGCGGAGATGGCCCGAACCCGGGGCACCGTTCCGGGGGTGTACGAGGCGGCGGCCGCCGCCCGGCACCAGGAGGAGCGGGAGGAGATCATCACCCGGGTGCGGCGCATGGGGGCGACCGTGGTCGAGGGCGCGCCCGACGACCTGGCGCCGGCCGTCGCGGACGCCTATCTGGCGCTGAAGGCCGCGGGCCGCCTCTGAGCGGTGCCGCCCCTCCCGGCCGTCCCGGTGGATGTTGCGGGCTCGAAAAGGGATGGCGGGAGCACCGCGGGGCGGGCAGGGTTCGGTCCCATGACGAACAGCGACAGCGATACCGGGACGCAGCCGCACGCCGCGGGGGAGGACTCGTTGCCCACCCGTCGGTTCGGCTGGTCCGACATGTTCCTGTCCCCGGACGAGGACCCCCTGTGGAACGCGGCTGGTTCCGCCGCGTGATGGCCGAGGAGGAAGCCCCGCCGCTCTGGCGACGACGTCCCGGGGAGGACCCCGACGAGGACTTCAACGGGGCCGTGGCCGACCCGGCGGTGGTGGCCGAGGCGTGGCAACGCCGGGAGGAGGAGGTCGCGTTCGCCCGCCGCTTCGTCGCCGACGCCCCGGACCTCGGGGTCATCGGTCGGGGCAGGGGCAGGAATGTGGAGCTGCGGGAGGTCCTGGTGCACATGATCGAGGAGTACGCCCGCCACAACGGTCACGCGGACTTCCTGCGGGAGCGCGTCGACGGCAGGGTCGGCCAGTAACCGGAATCAGGGCAACAAAAAAGAGGGTTCCTTTCCCGGCTCATACCGGGAAAGGAACCCTCTTCCTTCAAGAATTGTTCGGCGGCGACCTACTCTCCCACACGGTCCCCCATGCAGTACCATCGGCGCGGAAAGGCTTAGCTTCCGGGTTCGGAATGTAACCGGGCGTTTCCCCTTCGCCATGACCACCGAAACACTGT
>NZ_VKHT01000749.1 GCF_014141535.1 Streptomyces alkaliphilus
CCTCCGGCAAGCCCCCGTTCCCCTCGTGGCCCCGCCCGGCTTCGCGCCGCGGCTCGGTCTCGCCAACCTCGACCTCTGTGCCGCCCTCCTCACCCCCGGCCCCATCTCATCACCACAGCCATCGAAGGACGGTGACCGCCCCGATCCCGGCCAGGAGGAGGAAGAGGAGGGTCGCCGCGAAACACCCCCAGCCGGCCAGGGTGTCCCCGATGTCGCCGCTCTCCTCCTCCCCCTCGGTCGGCGGGTCCGTGGAGCCCCATTCCAGGGGGCGCCCCGCCGCCCGGGACGCCTCCCGGCGCAGCTCGGCCAGTCGCTCCCGGGCGAAGGCCGTGGCGGCCTCCTCCTCGGGGCCGCGCCAGGCCACCAGGCGCATCCGCTCCACCGGGTCCGGGTGGCGGGCCTCGAAGGCCGCCACCTCCTCCGGTCGGCGGTCGGCCTCCAGCAGGCTCCACCGCCCGGCCTGCGCCGGCTCCCCGTACAGCCGGTACACCTCGGCGAGCCGGGCCCGGATCCCGAGGTTTTGGGGGAAGGAGCCCGCCAGGCCGCGCAGTCGCTGTCGGGCCACGGGGACGCGCCCCGCCGCCAGGTCCGTCTCCACCCTCTCCAGGGTGCGCTCGATGCCCATGACCGTTCATGTTCCGGGCCCGGCCGGGCGCCCCGCCACGGGTTTTCGCCCCCGCCCGGCCGGCCCCCGGACGGGGGTGTTGACACCGGGGTGGGAAAAGGGGTTGGGTTCTGTTCGGAAAATCGATCAGTGTTCGCAATTTCGAACAATCGGTCACCGGGACCCCGACGGGGACCGTCGAATCAGGCGAGGAGCCGCATGAGCGCACCGCACACCGCCCGCTTCACCCTCGATCCCGCGTTCACCGTCGGCACGGTGGATCCCCGGCTGTTCGGGTCCTTCGTGGAACACCTGGGTCGTTGCGTGTACACCGGCATCTTCGAGCCGGACCACCCGACCGCCGACGAGGACGGTCTGCGCACCGACGTGCTGGAGCTGATCCGAGAGCTGGGCGTGACCGCGATCCGCTACCCCGGTGGGAACTTCGTCTCCAATTACCGCTGGGAGGACGGCGTCGGTCCGGTGGAGGACCGGCCCCGCCGGCTCGACCTCGCCTGGAAGACCACCGAGACCAACCGCTTCGGGACCAACGAGTTCGTCTCCTTCGTCCGCAAGGTCGGTGGGGAGGCGATGATGGCGGTCAACCTCGGCACCCGCGGTGTCCCCGAGGCACTGGAGCTCCAGGAGTACGTCAACCATCCGGGCGGTACCGAGCTCTCCGACCGGCGCGCGGCCCACGGCCACCCGAACCCCCACGACATCCGCCTGTGGTGCCTGGGCAACGAGATGGACGGTCCCTGGCAGACCGGCCACAAGACCGCGGAGGAGTACGGCCGGCTGGCCGCCGAGACCGCCCGCGCCATGCGTCAGATGGACAAGGACGTGGAGCTGGTCGCGTGCGGCAGCTCCGGCAGCTCGATGGACACCTTCGCCTCCTGGGAGGCGACCGTCCTGGAGCACTGCTACGACCTGGTCGACCACATCTCCCTGCACTCCTACTACTACGAGCAGGAGGACGACCGCGACTCCTTCCTGGCCTCCGCGGTGGACACCGAGGCATTCATCGAGCAGGTCGTCGCCACCTGCGACCACGTCGGCGCCCGGTTGAAGTCGAAGAAGCGGATCAACCTCTCCTTCGACGAGTGGAACATCTGGTACATGGGCGGTCCGAAGGCGGCCCCGGTGCCCGAGCAGGAGTGGGGCGAGGCGCCCCGGCTGCTGGAGGACAACTACACCGTCACCGACGCCGTGGTGTTCGGTTCCCTGCTCATCGCCCTGCTGCGGCACGCCGATCGGGTGCGGATCGCCTGCCTGGCGCAACTGGTGAACGTCATCGCCCCGATCATGACCGAGCCGGGTGGTCCCGCCTGGCGCCAGACGACCTTCTTCCCGTTCGCCGCCGCTTCCCGGCACGGGCGGGGCACGGTCCTGGACGTGCGCGTGGACAGCCCCCGGCACACCACCGCCCGCCACGGTGAGGTGGACCTGCTGCACGCCACCGCCGTGCGGGACGGGGAGAGCGGCGCGGTGACCGTCTTCGCGGTCAACCGCGACCGGTCCGACGGGCTGCCGTTGGAGGTGGCGCTGCGCGGCACGGGTGTGAGCCGGGTGGTGGGGCACGAGGTGCTCTCCGACGCGGACCCGGACGCGAGCAACACCCTCGCCGAGCCCGAGCGGGTCGTCCCGCACGAGGGCGAGGGGGCCGAGGTCGCGGACGGGGTGTTGCGCGTGACGCTGGAGCCGATGTCCTGGAACGTCATCCGTCTCGCCTGACGCAGCGCCCGGGAGTGCGTCCGGGGCCGGGGGATGCCCGCCCCCGCCCCCGGAACCGGCACCGCCCCCACGGGGGAGGGGCGGTGCCGACCGGTGTCCGGGGCCGTTCCCGGGCGGGTCTCACGCCGGCACGGACAGCAGCAGGGCCCGGACCCGCCGGGTGATCTCCCGGCGCCCGGCCACCAGTACCGGATCGGTGTACCGCCCGGACCCGGGATCGGCGTGCTCCGGGGCGAAGTCGAGGGGCGGGG
>NZ_VKHT01000075.1 GCF_014141535.1 Streptomyces alkaliphilus
CCCCGGCCGCCGGCCCCGCCCTCATCACCTCCCTGGTTTTCGTCCCCGGTCGGAATCTGCTGGCCCTCGGCGATGCCGAGGGCACCCTCACCCTGTGGCCCCTCGCCGACGGCACCGACCGTCTCCCCCGCACCCTGCCCGGCCACGACGGCGCGGTGGACTCCCTCGCGGCCTCGCCCTCGGGCGCCTTGCTCGCCAGCTCCGGCACGGACGGCACCATCCGGTTGTGGGACCTGGAGGACCCGGCCGCATCCGCGCGGCCGATCACCACGCTGCCCGGCGCGGGAATCACCGAGGAGACGCACCCGGACCCCGCGCGGCCCATCACCACGCTGCCCGGCGCGGAAATCACCGAGGAGACGCACCCGGACCCCGTGGGGACAGTGCTGCGCCGGCTCGCGTTCCACCCGGACGAATCCATGCTGGCCGCCCCGAGAGCCGTGAGCGAGGGCTCGAGGCACAGCGCGCTGCGCCTGTGGCGGATCACCGACCCCAGGCAGCCCGAGCCCGTCGAACTGGACGAGACCACCTTCCCGAAGTGTTCCAGGGAACTGATCTCCGTGGGCTTCGGCGCCAGCGGCAGGACCCTGGCCACCTCATGCATCGCCGTCGGACCACAGGTGGTGCTCTGGGCGACCGACGCCCCCCGGCCCTTCGCCCGGCGGGACCTCCTGCAGCCCGGCCAGGGCGCCGGCCCCGTCCGCTTTCTGCCCGAAACCCAGCGCCTGCTGCACGCCACGGCGAACGGGGTCACGACGTGGCTGGCCGACGACGCGCCACGGGAGGGAGCGGCCGGCAGCCTCGGCGAACGCCCCGGAGGCTTCTACATCTCCACCGTCTTCGCCAACGGCCCGCGCCGGTTCCTCGCCTACCAGGGTTCCACCCACGGCGCCCTCTGGGAACTGACGGAACCCGGCGACCAGCGGCTGCTCAGTGTCCTGCCGGGCTCGGGGACCGTCGGTGCCGGAGGGCTCGCGTTCAGTCCCTCCGGTGCGATCCTGGCCCTGGGCGAGGTGGAGAACGGCGAGCCGGTGCTGCGGCTGCGCGATACCGGCGCACCGGACGCACCCGAGCTCGCCACGGTTTCCGAGGTCGGTCGCGCCACCGATGTGTCCTTCAGCCGGGACGGACGTCTGCTGGCCGTTGCCGACAACAACGGCGACGGAGACGAGAACCCGCAGATCCGGCTCCTGGACGTCAGCGACCCCCGCCGCCCCGCCCAGCTCGCCGTCATGCCCGTCAGGGCCTTCTCCGTCGCTTTCTCCCCTCGCGACGACCTGCTGGTCGCCACCGTCATGGACACACTTATCACCTGGGACGTCTCCGACCCCCGAGCCCCCGAACCACTGCCGGAACAGCGCCTGACACGGGACTCGCCCGTCGCCCGAGCCGTGTTCTCCCCGGACGGGCTGCTCCTGGCGGTCACGGACTTCTCGGAACGCCTGCGGCTCTGGCGGGTGGTGGAGGGCCGCCTGGCGGGAGAGCCCGCCCTCCTCTACGAGGAAGGGGGCAGCCTCGAGATCGCGTTCGCCCCGGACAGCCGCAGCCTGGCCTGGGCCAACACGGGCGAAGGGCACGTTCAGCTATGGGACCTGAGCACCCCCGCGACACCGCAGTGGCGGACCTCTTTCGGCCATTACAGGAAGGGCAAACCCGACTCCGTCTCCTTCAGCCCCCACAACTCGGGAACGCTCATGGTGGCGGCGGACAGCATCGAACTCCTGGTCACCGACCCCGACTGGATCGTCCCCCGGCTCTGCTCGGGCGTGGGCGACACGATCACCCCCGCCGAGTGGGAAGCCCACGTGCCGGGCATGCCGTACGCTCCGCCCTGCCCACCCCTGAACACCTTCCTGGCACTGGCGGTGCCCGGGCGTACGCTCCCCGGTGAGGGGATTGCACCGGGGAGTGACCATGCGCAGACCCTTCGACGACGGAGTCCGCGTCCGCTGCGCCCGGTTCCGAGAGCGGGTCCCGGGTGGTGAGTCGGCGCAGGCGTGTGCAGCGGACGAGCCGGGGAAGGCCGGGGGGCGGGAATGCCGTTCGTGGCGCGGGGACGGACGGCGGCGGCCGGGCGATGGTCCTCTCGATCTTCCACCTCCTGCGTCCGAGTCGTTGGGAACTCTTCCCACCCTCGCGGGCGATACGGACTTGCGGGCGATAGGGACGGCCAGGCGTCTGCCGCGCATCCCTCGGCCCGGGTCGGGGATGTCGTGGGTCTTGTCCGCATGGATCCGCCCCGGTCGGTGGTGGCGACCGCGTTCGAGGTCGTGGCCCGGTGGGGGACCGGCCGGGAGCGGCTTCACCCCTTGGCCGTCCCGGGTGTGGCCGTTGAGACGGCGACCGCGAGGGACAGGCCGTTCGCATCGGACAGGACATGCATCCCGGGACCCGCCCTGCCCCGGTCCACGGGACTCGGACCCGCGCGTTCGCCCCCTTCCCGAACCGCACCCGGGCGGTGTCGATCAGCACCCGGGACAGGTCGAGAAGGTCCGTGGCCGCCAGTTGATCGAGCACCGCCCGGTGGAGCCGATCCGCTTCCGTCACGTTCTGGTCGCCCTGACGGGTGCGGGTTACGCCGGGCCGGCCGTCGTCCTGGATCGTCTCGGTTCCCCTCAGTCGGTACCGGACTATCTCGCGTTCTCCCTGGCCCTGGCCGCGGCCTGGCCGGTGGGGAGCACGGTGCGCACGCGGCGGACGGGGGAGGCCACGCGGCGGCGGCTGACCGCCGAGATGGCCACGGCCGCCGAGCGGGCGCGCATCGCCCGCGAACTGCACGACGTGGTCACCCACCACGTGACGGCCATGGTGGTCCAGGCCGACGCGGCACAGTTCCTGCTCACATCCGCGCCGGAACGCGCCGGCGAGGGGCTGACGGCCGTCAGCGAAACCGGCCGTCGGGCGCTCACGGAACTGCGGTACCTGCCCGGTGTCCTGGAGGCGACCGGTGAGCAGGCGTCCGCGGACCCGGCGGGTGCGGACCGGCGACCCGTGCCGGGTCGGGTGGCAGACCTGGTCGAACAGGCCCGCCGGGCGGGTCAGCCGGTCGAGTTCAGCGAGCGGCGGCCGCGGAGCGCGGACCTGGAGCTGGCCGCGTACCGGGTGGTGCAGGAGGCGCTCACCAACGCCATGAAGCACGCGGCCGGGCAGCCGACCCGGGTCCTGCTGCGGCACGGCGGCGACGAGCACATCGAGATCGAGGTGACCACCGACGGCCCCGCCGCCGCACCGGTCACGCGAAGCCCGGGCCCCGCGGGCGGACGCGGGCCGGCCGGACCGCGTACACGGGTGCGGATGCTCGATGGTGAGCTGGAGGCCGGTTCCCGGCCCGGGGGCGGATTCGGGGTCCGCCGCACGCCGAACGGGCGGCGCCCGCACGACGAGCGTGGGCGCCGCCCGGAGCGACTCGACGGCGGGGAAAGCGAGAAGACTTGATTTCTTTGCAGGAAAGGAGAAGGAAGCCCTCTCATGGCCTCGCCGAGGGGAACGGTAGCACTCAACCCGGGATCAGATCACGCAGATTTCCGAGGGTGATGACGCGGGAGTCGGGGTGCAGTTCCTCGGGGCGCTCGAGGCCGACGTACGTCACCGGCTCGTCCGGGGTCGGTCCGCCGTCCCACGGGTCCACGGCCGTGGCACGGTCGGACATCAGGCCGATGAGGTACCGCACCGTCAGGTACTCGCGCTCCACGACGGCGCGCACCACCGTGGAGACCGACATCCGGTTCTCCTCGACCCGGTTGCCCGCGGAGATGCCCCGCAGGTACAGGTGCAGCCAGGTGGCGCGCCAGCGGCCGTCGTCCCCGCGCCGGAACACCAGCGGCAGCGCCACCCGGCCCGTCCCCCGGAGGTCGGACCTCATCCGCACCGTGCGCGGTTCGAACGGCCTGCCCTTCCGCTCGCCCTCGCGCAGCATGAAGCCGAAGAACGACTCCTCGACCTCTTCGAAGCCCTCGCCGGCGTAGATGTTGACCTGCGGGACGATGAAGGTGGCGCGTACCCGGTCCAAGGACAGGTCGATGAACTCCGAGGCCCCGTCGGGGGCCTCGATGACATCGCCCGAGTGCCGGCCCCCCACGGCGTTGAGGGCGGTGTAGGAGAGCCAGGAGTCGGTGCGGTAGTCGACGTCCAGGAGCAGCGCCGAGAGGTCGTAGTCGGTCCGCCGGGCGGTCTGCTTCCAGTACACGAAGAACCGCAGATGCTCGCCGTCGACCGCCGAGACCGTGCCCCGCGGCAGCACGCCGAGTCCGGCCGGGGCCGCCCTGCCGCTGAGCGGGAGCGCCACGTCCAGGACCTCGGGGTCGATCAGCAGCCGGCCCGGCTCCGGAAGCCTGCGGCGTATCTCGGTGTCGAGGGCGGCGATCAGACGGTCGCGGTCGGCGGCCGGGAGCGGCGGGCGGGTATCGGGGGCGACCCGGCCGCGACCCCGGCGGTTGACGAAGATCCGGGGCGATCCGCTCTCCCGTTCCCGGTTGTGGAAGTGCTCACGCACCGAGAGCAGGACCCGGCCGGAGACCTCGGGGGCGACCCGCACGGCGGCGGCGATCACCGCGTCACGCTCCTCCCGGCCCTCGGCGGTACGCAGCAGGTGGTCCAGGGCACGGAACAGCTTGCCGGGCGCGGAGGTCAGCAGCCGCACGGCGCCGAGGACGTCCGAGTCGGCGAGCAGCCGCTCGGTACGGCCGTCGAGGGACGGCGCCCGCTTCTCGCCCCGCGCCACGGCGAACACGTCGGCGGCGTGCGGCCACTGCGGGTACTCGTGCGGATGCAGACGTTCCCCGAGCCGCTTGAAGGGCTCGCGGTGGGCCCGCACATCGGTCAGCTTGGCGGGATTCGCCGCGACCAGGGCGTCGAGCCCCGCCAGCAGCGCACGGCGCACCGGCCGCGACAGCCCCCGGAACCGCGTCGGCTCCCGCAGCGTCACGTCACCGCCCGAGAGCGCGCAGGCCAGCCGCAGGACGTCGACCACGGTGTCCAGCACCGGTTCCGCGCCGGCGACGAGACGGGCCGCGTTGACCACGGCCCGGTTCTCCCGCACCGGGATCGTCTCCGGCTGGGGACCGAGCGCGCACCGCCCGGCGAGCTTCCCGAGATCGCTCAGGTGTTCCTCGGCCAGTGGTGTCGTACTGCCCGCCAATGCCAGGTACAGCTCGGTGAGTTCGCTCTCCGGGTCCCGCCCGGGGTGCAGGACGGTCACCCGGTCGGCCGCCGAGGCGATCAGCTCGTCATGGGCGGCGAGCATCTCCTCATAGGTGTGCCGGTAGCGGCCGTAGGCGGGCAGACCGAGCAGGTCGAGCGCCCCGTTCGTCAACTGTGTCCACACGGTGTCGCGCGACGCCTCGTCGTCGAGTGCCTGCGCCACGCACCGTGTCCAGAACTCCTCGGTGTCCGGCACGTTCGCCGGGAAGTCGATGAAGTACGGATTGTGCCGGACGTGGTCACCCACCATCTCGCCCACGGTGCGCAGCGTCCGCCGGGCGATGTGCACGACCGCGGCCTCGGACAGCGACGACAACCGCGCCAGCAGTTCCCCCGACAGCTTGAAGCCGACGGACATCACGGCCACGTCGAGCTGCTGTGCGGCGGTGGTGCCTCCTCCGGTGGAGCTTCCGGGGCAGGGGACCCGGTGGGTGTGCCTGATGACCAGCGACGCGAGACCGTGTGTCATCCGGGGATGATCGCAGAACCGTACGAATCGGCGCACCGGGGTTTCGGAGGGAAGCGGGTCCGAATTCACCTCCGACCCTGATGGAAGCCGACCGGCTCCGGGGCCCGATCGACTCCGGCGCGACGGTTTGTATGAATGCCCTCCGGCCGGGCCGGGGTCCCGCCGGGGCCGCCTTCCCGGAGTCGGGGACCGCGCGTCCCTCAGCTCAGGAGACCGGCCAGAACGGTCTCCAGGTAGCGGTCGGCCCGGGGGCCCTCGGGGAGGACCCGGGGGGCGGAGTGGGCCAGTTGGGCGTGGCCCAGGTAGCTCGTGTAGGCGAGCAGCGCGCGATGGCACGCCTCCTCCTCCGAGTGGCCCAGGTCGGTGAACAGTTCCACCAGATAAGCCAGTCGGCGTTCGGACACCCGGTGGAGGGCCGCCGCGACCAGCGGGTGGGCGGCGTCGGCGAGCAGCACCTGCTCGATGGGGTCCGGCCGATCGACCGCGGCCCTGAGGGTCAGCTCCATGATCCTGCGGACCCGCGCCCGGGGATCGTCCTCCTTGTTGACCAGGAGGATCACCGCTTCGGTCTCCTGCTCCTCCCAGCGGGCGAGCGCCGCCTCGATCAGCGCCTCGCGGTTGGTGAAGTGCCAGTAGAAGCTGCCCTTGGTGGCGCCCAGCCGTACCGCCAGCGGTTCCACCGCGACGGCCGCCAGTCCGCCGCCCTCGCGGATCGCGGTGAGTGCCGCCTCGGCCCAGTCGTCGGCCTTGAGTCGAGCCATGCTCCATACGGTACCGTATGGTCGAGGAACCATACGGCACCGTACGGAGGCTGCGATGCGTCCCATCCGAAAGATCCGCACCGTTCGCAACGTCCACGAGCGCTCCATCGCGGCCCCGGCGGCCACGGTCGGCGCGCTGCTCGACCGGCTGGCCGCCGAGGACGACCCCCTGTGGCCCGCCCCCGCCTGGCCGGCGCTGCGCCTGGACCGTCCCCTCGGCCCGGGCGCCACCGGGGGCCACGGACCGATCCGCTACACCGTCGAGGAGTACGAGCCCGGCCGCCGCGTCCGGTTCCGGTTCGAGCAACTGGGCGGCGGCTACCACGAGCTGTCCGTGATCCCGCGGGGCGCGGACCGGTGCCTGCTCCGTCACGTCCTGGACGCCGCGACACCGGGGATGGAGTTGATCACCTGGCCCCTGGCCGTGCGCTGGATGCACGACGCCGTACTCGAAGAGTTGCTGGACAACGCCCAGCGGGCCGCCGGTGACGTGGTCACCCGGCCGGCACGCCGGTCACCGTGGGTACGACTGCTGCACCGCATGCTCTGGCCCCGCCCCCGGGCCGTCGACCCGCCCGCAGCGGCCGAACTGCTCCGGGGCGCCCCGGGCCGCGTGGATTTCATCGACGCCTGGCGGGTCGAGCTGCACCCGTTCATGCCGCGTGACCCGGAGTACTGGCGCCGGGAGTTCCTGCGCCCGCCGCCCATGGTGCGCGCGTTGATGGTGCTGCGCCAGGGGTTCGTCGGCCTGCTCGGCATCGATCGCGACGGCTCGCGGGACGGTTTCCCGGTCCTCGCACGCGATGAGCACGAACTCCTGGCCGGCACCGACGCCGAGCACCTGAACTTCCGGATCTCGTTGCTGGTCGCCGAGGGTGGGATGACGCTGACCACGGTCACCGAGCTGCACAACCGCCGGGGACGGCTGTATTTCGCCGTCGTACGGCGTTTCCATCCGTTCGTGGTCCGCGCGATGATGCGCCGGGCCCACCGCGCGACCGCGCTGCGCAGCACACCGGCGGCGCGCGTCGGGTAGGCGCGTTCGGTCGGGACGGCCGTGGCCGGGAGGGGCGCCCCCGCGGGTGCGGGGCCGACTTCCCTCACCAGGGGGACGGCATGGTGACCCGGCAGTTCAGGGGAACATCCCCGCGGGTGCGGGGCCGACACCGCGTGGTACTCCGCCTGGTGCCACTGCACAGGAACATCCCCGCGGGTGCGGGGCCGACGATCGCGTCCCTGACGGCAGCGTGGACCTCTAGGGAACATCCCCGCGGGTGCGGGGCCGACTCCACGGGGGCCCCAGGCAGGCGCACGCCGTGGGGAACATCCCCGCAGGTGCGGGGCCGACCGCGTCTCGGACCCCGAGGAACTCGGACACCTCGGAACATCCCCGCAGGTGCGGGGCCGACCGGTGGACACCACCGGTGGCGGGTACTCCCGGAGGAACATCCCCGCGGGTGCGGGGCCGACGCATGACGGGAACCTAGACGAAACTGCCGTCAGGGAACATCCCCGCGGGTGCGGGGCCGACACGCCGGGCGGGATGGACAACGGCGTTTTCGTGGGAACATCCCCGCGGGTGCGGGGCCGACTCGGCGACCGACACGGGGGCGAGTGGCCGGGGCGGAACATCCCCGCGGGTGCGGGGCCGACCCTCCTCGGGCAGCGCACGGGGCCCGGAGACGGGGAACATCCCCGCGGGTGCGGGGCCGACGAGGGCCGCCAGTTTCTCCAGGTCGGCCAGCAGGGAACATCCCCGCGGGTGCGGGGCCGACGACGGGGTGATCCCCTGGCGCCCCGGAGACGCCGGAACATCCCCGCGGGTGCGGGGCCGACGTCGCCGATCACCAACGCGCAGTTCGATACCGGGGAACATCCCCGCGGGTGCGGGGCCGACGATCTCCCGGTTCTCAACGTACCGCCCGCCGGAGGAACATCCCCGCGGGTGCGGGGCCGACATCGGGGCGCGGAAATCGTAGTGCTCGAACATCGGAACATCCCCGCGGGTGCGGGGCCGACCCGAGATTCCCTGTGGGAGCAGCTGTGGCAACGGGAACATCCCCGCGGGTGCGGGGCCGACGTGGTGGCCGGCCAACACTCCGCTGATACTCGAGGAACATCCCCGCGGGTGCGGGGCCGACACTTCTTGACCTGGGGCTTTATCGTGGCAAGGCGCCGTTTTCATTCAGTTGGAATCGCATGGGTCACCTCCGGTTCCGGGCGGAAAGAATGAGGCCGTCGTAGTCCACCGGGCGCCACCGGTCCCGGCCGGCGGTGCGGACGGCCCATCCCTGCTCGTTGGCGGCGGGCTCCACGAGAACGGCCTGGCCCTCGCCGATGCGGGTGGCGAGGAGTTCCCACAGCCGGTCGCGTACGCGACGGCTGGGGTTCCCGACGAAGACGCCCGCGTTGACCTCGACCATCCAACGCGTGAGGTGGCCCCGCAGCCCTTCCGGGGCCGCGATCAGCACGATGACGGTCATAGAAACGGCTCCGGAGTTTCGGAAGGTGTGTCGAACTCGGGGCCGATGATGGCGATGTGTTCCTCTCCCATGTCGGCCGGCCGGGGAGGGGTCGGGGGTGGAGACCCTTCACCACTCGGAGAGGGGATGGCCCCCACTGCCCCTTCCGGCCTTTCCGCCGACACCGTCTCCTGCGACCAGTTGACTCCGGATGGCACCGCGCCCAGGCGTTCGTCCCACAGCTCGCCGACGGTCGGTGCGTCGATGTCAGCGCCATCCGCGGCGAGGAGTTTCTTGATGTCCTCCACGATGCGGCCGAGGAGCTTGGTCTCCGCGATGCGGTCCCGCAGCGCGAGACGGGCGTCGCGTTCCTCCTTCAATCCCTTGGCCGCCAGGTCGAAGGCCAGGGGGATGGTGTACTCCGCTTTGTAGAGGTCCGCGATGTCGAGGACGAAGGAGATCGCCGCTCCGGTGTGCACGAAACCCAGGCCCGGGCTCGCACCGATGCCCACGATGACCGCGTGGCAGATGCCGTAGAGGGCGGCGTTGGCGGCCGAGAGCAGGCGGTTGAGGTCGTCCCCGGCCGCGAAGGCATCCCCCGCCTTGTAGACGCGGCCGTCCCAGTGCACGCCGGTGCGGCGGGAGTGTTCCCGGTAGAGCCTGCGAACGCGGGTTCCCTCCCGACCGCGGAGTTGTTGCATGGTGGCGGTGGAGACGTCCTCACCGGGAAAGCGCATGCCGTACATGGCCCGGGCGACCGCCAGGCGTTCCTTGGGGCGGGTCACGAGCCAGGCCTGCCGGTGGAGCAGACCCGCTCCCCTGGCGGGACCGAGACCGGCGGCGTACATGCGCACGCCCTGTTCCCCGACCCAGCACACGGCTGTGCCGGAGTCGGCGAGCAGGCGTATCGCGCCATGGGTCACCCGGGTGCCCGGGCCCAGGAGGACGACGGCGATCATCGCGGCCGGGATGCTCACCTTCTGCCGTTTGTTGACGATGACGACGGCGTTCTCGGCACGGTCGAGGTGGCTGTACTCGACGTACACGCTGGAGACCCGGTCGACGATGCGGTGCAGGTCGTGCGGGTCGGCTTTCCACCAGATGTCGGCCACCGGTCAGTGGTTCCCTTCCGGGAGCGGGGCCAGGGTGAGCAACCCGCAGCCGTACGCCTTGGCGGGGCCGATGCCGTTGAGCAGGTGGTCGGTGAAGAGGGAGGGGTCGGTGACGCGCAGGCATCCCTCGAAGGTCGCGGTGGTGAGGGTGACCCGGGAGCCCTTGCGGTTCCTCTCCCCCTCTCTTTTCGCGAAGGACTGGCGCCGGCGTTCGGTGATGCGCAGGTCGCGCGGTGGGTCGGCGTCCCGGGAGGGGGCGGAGGGCTCTCCGGCCCCGGGAGTCGCGTGACGGGCCGGCGGGACGGTGAAGCCCCACCGTTTTTCGGTGCGTTCGAGGAACCATTGGAGTTGGGCGGTCGCCGTGCGGTGGCCGATGCGCAGTCCGCGAGGGCGCCGCGACTCCCCTGCGATGTCCGCTGTTCCCAGTCGTTCCCGCTGGGTGGGGGTGGGGTTGAGGGG
>NZ_VKHT01000750.1 GCF_014141535.1 Streptomyces alkaliphilus
GTGTTCGGAGCCACCGGCGCAGCCGTCACAGGTCTGCTCCTCTCCCTCCTGACCGCCGCGCCCGCCCCCGCGCAGGAGACCGTCGACCACGCCTCGTGTCGCCCCGACGGCCTGTACGCCACCCCCGGCGTCGACACCCCCTACTGCACCGTCTACGACGAGGAGGGGCGCGAGGACCTGGGGGCGAACCACCAACGTCGCGTGATCGGCTACTTCACCGGCTGGCGCACCGGCGAGGACGGGCGTGACCCCTATCTGGCCCCCGACATCCCCTGGGAGCACATCACCCACATCAACTACGCCTTCGCCCATGTGGGGGAGGACAACCGGATCTCCGTCGGGCCGGACACCCCGCAGAACCCCGCCACCGGCATGACCTGGCCGGACGTGCCGGGTGCCGAACCCGACACCTCGCTCCCCTACCGGGGTCACTTCAACCTGCTCACCGCGCACAAGGAGCGTCATCCCCACGTCAAGACGTTGATCTCGGTCGGAGGTTGGGCCGAGACGGGGGGCTATTTCGGGTCGGACGGCGAGCGGGTGGCCTCCGGTGGCTTCTACACCATGGCGACCAACGCGGACGGTTCGGTCAATCACGCCGGCATCGCGACCTTCGCCGAGTCCGCCGTGGAGTTCCTGCGCGAGTACGGCTTCGACGGGCTGGACATCGACTACGAGTACGCCACCTCGATGCGGGACGCCGGTAATCCGCTGGACCAGTGGGTCGCCAACCCCCGCCGGGCCGGGCTCAACAAGGGGTACGAGGAGCTGATGCGGGAATTGCGGGAGCGATTGGACCGGGCCGGGGCCCGGGACGGTCGGCACTACCTGCTGACCGTCGCCGCGCCCTCCTCGGGCTACCTGCTGCGCGGCATGGAGACCCACGGGATCTCCCGGTACCTGGACTACGTGAACATCATGTCGTACGACCTTCATGGGGCCTGGAACGAACACGTGGGTCCGAACGCCGCGCTCTTCGACGACGGGCGGGACGGCGAACTGGCCGCCGCCGGCGTCTACACCACCGCGCAGTACGGCGGGATCGGCTATCTCAACACCGACTGGGCGTACCACTACTTCCGCGCCTCGATGCCTCCGGGCCGCATCAACATCGGGCTGCCCTACTACACCCGCGGCTGGAAGAACGTCACCGGGGGCACCAACGGCCTCTGGGGAACCGCCCGCACCACCACCTGTCCGGCCGGTTCGGGACTGACCACCTGTGGTGACGGGGCCTCGGGCATCGACAACCTGTGGCACGACCTCGACACCGCCGGGGTGGAGTCACCGGCGGGCTCCAACCCCATGTGGCACGCGAAGAACCTGGAGGCGGGGATCGTCGGCGACTACGTCGAGCAGTACGGCTTCCCGACCGACCTGGAACTCACCGGGGATTACCGTCGCCACTGGGACGACACCCTGACCGCCCCCTGGCTGTGGAACGCCGACAAGCGGGTCTTCCTGTCCACCGAGGACGAGCAGTCGGTCGCCGCGAAGGCCGACTACGTGGTCGACCGGGGCATCGGCGGCACCATGGTCTGGGAACTGGCCGGTGACTACGAGTGGGACGAGGCCAAGGGTCGCTACGGTCCCGGCCACACCCTCACCCGGACGATGCACGAGCGGTTCCGTGACGCCCCGCCCTACGGCGCGACCCGGGCCACGATCGACATGCCCACCGAGACCCTGGACATCGACGTCGCCCTCACCGATTTCCCGTTGGGCGACAACAACTATCCGATCTCCCCGAAGCTCCGGATCACCAACAACTCGGACCTCACCCTGCCGGGTGGCACCGAATTCCGCTTCGACCTGGGCACCTCGGCGCCGGGCACCGCGCGGGACCAATCGGGCTTCGGCACCGCCCTCGTGCGCAGCGATCACACGCGGTCGAACAACATCGGGGGACTGGACGGCCCCTATCACCGGATGTCGCTGAAACTGCCCGGTTGGCAGTCCCTGGAGCCGGGCGGAACCGTGACCCTGGACTTCGTCTACCACCTGCCGGTGTCCACCCCCTCCAACTGGACGGTGACGGTCGACGGCACCACCCGCGGTCTGGCCGGGGACCTCACCCGGGGCACCGTGCCCGCCGGCGAGGGAGGCGGATCCCCCGGCGGCGGCAGCGAGGGCGGTGACCAGGGGACGAACGATGGCTCGACCGGCGGGAACGGCGAGTGCTCGGCGCCCTCCTGGCGGGCCGACGCGGTCCACACCGGCGGCGACGTCGTCTCCTGGAACGGCCGGCTGTGGCGGGCCCAGTGGTGGACCACGGGCGAGGAGCCGGGAACCACCGGCCAATGGGGTGTGTGGGTGGATCTCGGCCCCTGTTGAGCACCCCCGTGCGGCGGGAGCCGGCTCACCCCCGGGTGAACAGCTCCCGCCGTGCGGCGTCCAGTGCGGTGACCAGCCCACCGCTCAGGACCGGGCTGCCGGTCACGGTCCCGGCGCGCACCTCGGTGCGCAGCGGGGTCAACCCCTCCAGTCGCGCGGCCACCGCGTCGGCCAGCACGGGCCCCCCGGCCCGTCCCACCTCGCCGCCGAGGACCACGCATCCCGGGTCCAGCACCGCCACCACCGCGGC
>NZ_VKHT01000751.1 GCF_014141535.1 Streptomyces alkaliphilus
GGGGAAACCCGGTCGGGGGAACCGGAAGAACCCGGGGAGCCATGGGAAGGGGGTGACGACTCGCTTGACATGGTGGGGAAACCGTTTCGCAATGGCGGGCTGTTTCACTGGCGGGAACAACGGCCGGAGGATCGTTCTTGATCGTCGATCTTCCGTGCCGAGCGGGTCGAATGCGCGGATCGTGCGGTGGACTCGTACCGGTGTTCCGGTGAGGCGGGAAAACCGCCCGTTCGCCGAACGATTCCGGGATTGACCACGGTAGGGACCGGAAACTACCGTCGTCAATGAAGACGCTGCCGATGACGTTCACCGGGGTTCCGCTCCGGCATGTCGCTCATCGGCCGCGCTTCCACATCGTTCCGCGCCCCGTTCCGGTGGCACCGGTCGGCTCCGTCCGCACCACTCCACAATCCCTCCTCCGGCGTCGCGACACATCGGCCCGTGTCGTTTCGTCACCCCTTTTCGAATTCATCTGAGCCGGAACGGCCCGTTCCCGTTTCCCGCCGGCCCTACGTTCCCAATCGGGGGTCCCACCATGGATGTCTCCTTCGTCGGTGGTCCGTCACGGCAACGCGGCGTGGGTATCGTCGCTCCGTTCGATTTCGCCCTGGACCGGGAGTTGTGGCGCTGGGTACCGGACGACGTGTCCCTGCACCTGACCCGTACTCCGTTCGTGCCGGTGGAGGTGAGCCTGGACCTCGCCCGACTGGTCAGTGAGCACCGCACGCTCTCCGACGCCGTCCAGGCGTTGAGCGCGGTCGGTCCCGAGGTCGTCGCCTACGCCTGCACCTCGGGCAGCTTCGTCGGCGGCACGTTCGGGGAGCGCGCCATGGTCGCCGCGATGGCGCAGGCCGGGGCGATGCCCGCGGTCACCACCTCAGGGGCGCTGCTGCTGGCGTTGGAGGAGCTGGGGGTGCGCCGGATCGCGGTGGTGACCCCGTACACGAAATCGGTCACCGACTCGCTGGAGACCTATCTCGGCGAGGGCGGCATCACCGTCAGCGGACGCAGCTACCTGGGGTTGACCCGGGAGATCTGGCGGGTCGGCTACCGCTCGGTGGTGGACATGGCCCGCGAGGCGACCGCGGAGACGACACCGGGACCACCGGAGGCGCTCTTCATCAGCTGCACCAACCTGCCCACCTTCGACGTCATCCCGCAGTTGGAGGCCGAGTTCCGGATGCCCGTGCTCTCCGCCAACCAGGTGACCGTCTGGGCCGCGCTGCGCCGCATCGGCAAGGACGCGGTGGGACCGTACCAATCGCTGCTGGATCCGGTGGCGAGACGGGCGGTGGCGGCGATGAGGGCGGCACCGCCCCCGATGCCTCCCCTGCCGCGCCCCGGGGAGACCCGTCCGGGGCCACCGCAGGCCGCGGCGGCGATGGCCGGGCCCCCGATCCCGTCGGCCGCCGAGGAGGCCGCGATCGGGGAGCCGCAGGTCGATTCCTTCTTCCCGGAGGAACCCGGCGGGGGGCCGGTGCCGGGCTGACCGCCCGGAGGCCGGACGGCGGCATCCCGCCGAACCCGTGCCGAACCCGGTTGGGGGGCGAGCGAACCACGACGCGCCGGAGCGGAGCATCCGCCCCGGCGCCATGTCACGAGCAGGAGGACACCACACATGGAGTCGGTCACCCGGGACGGGACCGTATCCGCGACGTCCGCGACGTCCGCGCCGTTCACCCCCACGACCGCCGCCGGAGCGGTCACCGAGACGCCGGTGGAGATCGTGCCGCCGGAGGAGGTGGGAACCGTCGGCTTCCTCTACCCCGGTTACTCGGCCGAGGACGACGTTCCCCGCATGGAACGACTGCTCAACGAGGCCGGGGCCAACGTCGCCCTGCCGCTGGAGCACACCGACATCGGCACCGACGCCCACCGGGTGGACGCCCTCCTCGAGATGGGCGCCGCGCACCGGCTGCGGGACGGCGCGGAGGTGCTGCGCGGGCGCGGTGCCCGGGCGGTCATGTGGGCGTGCACCAGCGCCAGCTTCGTCTTCGGGTGGGAGGGCGCGCGCACCCAGGCCGGGGAACTGTCGCGGATGGCCGGGCTGCCCGCGTCCAGCACCTCCTTCGCGTTCGCGCACGCGGTGCGGCACCTCGGGGTGGAGCGGGTGGCCATCGCCGCCACCTACCCCGAGGACGTGGCGCTGCTGTTCGGGGAGTTCCTGAACGCCGCGGGCATCGAGGTCACCCGGGTGACGCCCGCGGGGATCATCACCGCCGCCGAGGTCGGGACGTGGGGGCGGTCCCGGGTCACCGAGCTGGCACACAAGGGTGACGACCCGGAGGCGCAGGCCGTCCTGTTGCCGGACACCGCCCTGCACACCGTCTCCTGGTTGCCGCAGTTGGAGGCCGAGCTGGGCAAGCCGGTGCTCACCGCCCACCAGGTCACGGCCTGGGAGGGGTTGCGGCTGATCGGCCGCACGGTGCGCTGCCCGCGCATGGGCAGCCTCTTCGCGGACTGAACGGGGACCGGGCGCCGGAAGACAGGGGCGCGGGGGCGCCGGGGAAGCCCGGGCCCGTGCCCGCCCTCTTGCGCCCAACGGGGTGGTGGACGACCCGAGCGGACC
>NZ_VKHT01000752.1 GCF_014141535.1 Streptomyces alkaliphilus
CCCCGATGGCGTCCCCACCACCCTGATCGAGGCCCTGGAAGGACACCCCCGATGAAAACCCTCAAGGGGCCCACCGATCACGTGGTCGTGGTCGGCGCGGGCCTCGCCGGCCTCGCCGCGACCCTCCATCTCTTGGGAGCCGGACGCCGCGTCACACTCGTCGAACGGGCTTCCCGACCGGGTGGCCGCGCAGGCCTCCACGAACACCGCGGATACCGTATCGACACCGGCCCCACCGTGCTGACCATGCCCGAACTCGTCGACGAGGCATTGGCCGCCGTGGGCAGCTCCGTCCGCGAACGCCTGGACCTCCTCCCCCTTCACCCCGCCTACCGGGCCCGCTTCGCCGACGGCACCTCCCTCGACGTGCACACCGACGCCGAGGCCATGGAGGCCGAGATCGAACGCTTCGCCGGTCCCCGGGCCGTGCGCGGTTACCGAGACCTGCGCACCTGGCTGCGCAAGCTCTACACCGCCCAGATGAACCGCTTCATCGACGCCAACTTCGACTCCCCCCTGCAACTCCTCCACCCCGACCTCGCGAAACTGGCGCTCCTGGGTGGCTTCGGTCGTATGGACGCCCGCATCGGGCGCCACATCACCGATGAACGCCTGCGCCGTGTCTTCTCCTTCCAGTCCCTCTACGCCGGCGTTGCCCCACAGCGTGCGCTCGCCGCCTACGCCGTCATCGCCTACATGGACACCATCGCCGGTGTGTACTTCCCCCGCGGCGGCATGCACGCACTGCCCCGCGCCCTCGCCGACGCCGCCACCGACGCCGGAGCCGACCTGCGGTACGAACACACCGTCACCTCCCTGGAACGGACCGGTTCCCGCGTCACCGCAGTGGTCACCGACCACGGGCGCATCCCCTGCGACGCCGTGGTCCTCACCCCCGACCTCCCGGTGACCTACCGACTCCTGGGACGAACCCCACGCCGTCCGCTGCGTCTGCGCCACTCGCCATCGGCCGTCATCCTTCACGCAGGTACCGATCGCACCTGGCCCGACCTGGCCCACCACACCATCTCCTTCGGTCACGCCTGGAAGCGAACCTTCCACGAGCTCACCCGCACCGGGGAACTGATGAGCGATCCATCCCTCCTCATCACCCGACCCACCTCCACGGACCCGGGCCTCGCGCCTCCCGGGCGTCACCTGCACTACGTGCTCGCACCCTGCCCCAACACCGACATCGGGCCGGACGCCGCCCGATGGGGCGACCTGGGCCCCCGCTACCGGGACACGCTCCTGAACGAACTGGAGAAACGCGGCCTGGACGGCATCACCTCCGCCATCGAGGAGGAAACCCTCATCACCCCCGCCGACTGGACGGCGGAGGGCCACGCGGCCGGTACCCCCTTCTCCGCCGCGCACACCTTCCCCCAGACGGGACCCTTCCGACCCCGCAACCTGGTCTCCGGCATCGACAACGCCGTTCTCGCGGGCTGCGGCACCACCCCGGGCGTGGGCGTTCCCACCGTCCTGATCTCCGGCAAGCTCGCCGCCGGTCGGATCACCGGCCCCGTCCACCATCGCTCCCGGTCGACCGGGGCCCCCCGACCCACCGGCACCTCCACCCCGGGGGCCGCCGCGTGACCGCCCGGGAACTCGACGCCGCCGGCATCACCGACCCCGCACTGCGGGAGGCGTACGCCCACTGCCGCCGGCTCAACGCCCACCACGGCAAGACCTACTTCCTCGCCACCCGCCTGCTCCCCCTCGAACGCCGCCCCGCCGTGCACGCCCTGTACGGCTTCGCCCGCTGGGCCGACGACATCGTCGACGACCTGGAAAGCGACGCCCCGCCGGAACGCCGCCGGGCCCTGCTGGCCGACCTGCACCACCACCTGGCCGAGGGCCTGCGCAGCGGGGAGAGCCCCGAACCCGTCGTCCGCGCCCTCGCCCACACCGCCGTGGTCCACGACATCGACCATCATCACTTCACCGACTTCATGACTTCCATGACCAGCGACCTGGAGGTCACCGACTACCCCACCTACGAGGACCTGCGCGCCTACATGCACGGTTCAGCCGCGGTCATCGGGCTGCAGATGCTCCCGATCCTCGGCACCGTCGTGCCCCGCGAACAGGCCGCTCCCCACGCCGCCGCCCTCGGTGAGGCATTTCAGCTCACCAACTTCATCCGAGACGTGGGGGAGGACCTCGACCGGGGGCGGGTCTACCTGCCCGCGGACCTCCTGGCGGCCCACGGCGCCGACCGTTCGCTGCTGCTGTGGAGCAGGGCGACCGGCCGTCGTGACCGCCGCATCACCGCGGCCCTGCGCGCCGCCGCCGATCTCACCCGTTCCGTCTACCGCCTCGCCGCCCCCGGCATTCCCATGCTCGACCCCGTGGCCCGCCCCTGCATCCGCACAGCCTTCATCCTCTACGGCGGCATCCTGAGGGCCGTCGAGGAAGACGGCTACGCCGCCGTCCACCGCCGCGCGGTGGTGCCCCGGCGCCGCCGCGCGGCGGTGGCGCTCGACGGCCTGGTTCGGCTGGCCGCGGCCCGCGTCACCGCATCCCGTCCGGGCCGACCGGACGACCCGCCGCCCGGCCACCAAC
>NZ_VKHT01000753.1 GCF_014141535.1 Streptomyces alkaliphilus
CGAGAAAGACCGCTATCACGATGACCCCGACCCTCCGCCGCCCGCGCGCGGCGAGAGCCGTGCTGTCCGCGACCGCCGTGTGCGTCCTCGCGCTGACCGGCTGCTCCTCCGAGCCCACCGATGCCGAGGGGTCCGCCGGCGCCCCGGCCGCCTCCGGGGCGGACACCACGCTGAGGTACGCGGTGGCCGGCTCACCGGCCACCGCGAGCGACGACCCGCACGGCGGTCTCGGCAACGAGTCCGACGTCCTGCGCTTCGCCCTGGTCTACGACGTCCTGACCGTGCACGGGGACGACGGCGGGGCCGAACCCCGCCTGGCCACCGCGTGGGAGCCCAACGACACCCTGGACCTGTGGACGTTCACCCTGCGGGACGACGCGGAGTTCACCGACGGCGAGCCGGTGCGCGCCGAGGACGTGCTCCACTCACTGCGTCGCATCGGCGCCAAGGCCGCCGAGAACTACGGACGTCTTGCCGACTTCGACCTCGAGAACTCCCGCGTCGTCGACGAGCACACCGTCGAGTTGGCGACCCGGGTGCCCATGGCGAACGCGCCGGTGGCCCTGGCGTCGATCACCTTCGTCGTCCCCGAGGGCACCGAGGACTTCACCGGGGAGGTCCCCGGCTCCGGTCCCTACCGGGTCGAGGAGTCCGCCGCGGACACCGCCGTACTGGTCCGCAACGACGGGTGGTGGGGCGGGACCCCCGACCCCGAGCGGATCGAGATCCGGGCCCTCGCCGACCCGCAGACCCGGGTGGACGCCCTGCTGTCCGGTGCCGTGGACGTCGCCGGGAGCGTCGCCCCCACCGCCGTCGCCTCCGCCGAGGAGAAGGACATGCGGGTGGTCCGGCGCTCCGGGGTGACCACCTATCCGTTCATCATGCGCACCGACACCGCGCCGTTCGACGACCCGCGGGTGCGCGAGGCGTTCCGCCTGGCCGCCGACCGCGAGGAGTTGGTGGACACCGTCTTCCTGGGCTACGGCGATGTCGCCAACGACCTGCCCACCCCGCACGACCCGTCCACCCCCACCGACCTGCCGCAGCGCGAACACGACGTGGAGACCGCCCGTGAACTGCTGGCCGAGGCCGGACACGGGGACGGCCTGACGGTCACCCTGCACACCACCACGTCCTACCCCGGCATGGACACCGCCGCGACCCTCTACGCCCGGCAGTTGCAGGAGATCGGCGTCACCGCCGAGGTGAGCGTGGAGCCCGCCGACGACTACTGGACCACCGTGTACGCGCAAAAGCCCTTCTACACCGGTTACTACGGCGGGATCTCCTTCGCCGACCTGGTCCGTGTCGGTCTGCTGTCGGAGTCCCCGACCAACGAGACCGCCTACCGCAGCGAGGAGTTCGACCGCGGCTTCGAGGAGGCCATGGCCACCTCCGACGAGGCACGGCGCGACGAACTGCTCGCCGACATCCAGCGGGAGCTGTGGGAGGACGGCGGATACGTCGTCTGGGGCACCGGTGACGGCATCGACCTCGCCGCCCCGCACGTCCACGACCTGCCCGACGGCCCGGGCTTCCAGCGGATGTTCATCGACCGGGTGCGGCTGGAAGGGTGAGTCCCCGTCTCCCCGCGCGTCTCCCGGCCCGCGTGGTCGTGCTGGCACTCGCCGCGACCGTCGTCGTCTTCGCGGCCACGGAGTTGCTTCCCGGCGACGCCGGCGCCACGCGTGACGCGGGCCGGGCGACCGAGGAGGAGATCGCCGCCCGGCGGGCCGAACTCGGTCTGGACCGCCCCGCCCCGGTGCGGTACCTGCTGTGGCTGGGCGGACTGCTCACCGGTGACCCCGGCCGCTCACTGATCACCGGCCGCCCGGTCGCCGAGATCCTCGGTGAGCGACTGCCGGCGACGACCGCGCTGGTGGTGGTCTCCCTGCTCCTCACGACCATGCTGACGGCGCTCGCGCTCCTCCTCGCCCACCTGCGAGGGGGGCGCGGGGGCGCGATCGCCGCCGGACTCGCGGCTGTGCCCCAACCCGCCTGGGCGGCGATCCTCGGCGGGGTCCTCGCCGGCCTCCTGGGATGGGTACCGCCGGTGTCGCTGCTCCCCCCCGGTGGCTCCGCCTGGTCCTCTCCGCAGGCCCTGGTCCTCCCCGCCCTGACCCTCGCGCTGCCCTCCGCCGCCTATGCCACCGGCCTGCTGCAGGGCGTCCTCGCCGACACCCTGCGCCGACCGCACGTCGTCGACGCCGAGCGACGCGGTCTGTCACCCCTCGCGGTGCTGTGGCGGCACGTGGTCCCGTTCCTGTGGGTACCGGCCCTGCGGGTCGGGGCGCTGCTGGCGGGTGGGATCACCGCGGGCACCGCGCTCGTGGAGACGATCTTCGGATACCCGGGCATCGGTGGTCTGCTGGTGTCGGCGGTGGCGGTGCGGGACATCCCCGTCGTCCAGGCCGCCGCCCTGCCCCCGATCCTCGTCCTGTTGGCGGGAGTCCTGGTGGCCGATCTGGTCGCCGCCCGCTCCGGCGCGGGGGCCCGCGGGGGCTCGGGCGCGGCGGGCGGAGGGCTCCACCCGCGCACCCCCGACCCGATCGGGGGCGTGCGATGAC
>NZ_VKHT01000754.1 GCF_014141535.1 Streptomyces alkaliphilus
GTCGCGCTGACCCCGGGGCCCGTGGTTCCGCCGGCACCCACCGACGGGACCGCGCACCGCTCTGTTCCCCACCCCCGGGCGGTGCGGCGTCCGGGGCACGGATCGGACCGCTCCGGCCGGACGCCCTCGGCTTCCGACCCGGTCCGTCCGAGCCGGGGCCGTCCGGGCCGACGGAGCCCCGACCACCGGTCGGACGGCCGTTCCACCGAGTCGGGACGGCCGCTCGGGAAGCAGCGTAGGGGCGACCCGGGCCCCCGAACCCCCTCACCCGGGGGAATTCGGGGAATCCGGGGAACCCGGGGAATCCTGGATAACGGCGGGGAGGCGCCCGGCGGGCGGGCGTCAGGGGCGTCATGGAGCGCGCGGTGCGCGATGGGGGCGCGCGGCGGGATCACGGGGAACGCGGACCGGGTCCCGGCGCGGCGGAGACCCGGGGGGCCCGGGGACCCGGAGGAGAGACGCCCCGGTCGGAACGCACGACGCGGGGGCGGGGGCACGCCGGCGCCCCCGGCGTTCCCGCGTCAGCCGTACAGCTTGCTGCCGGCGCGGCGGTGGCGCGCGGTGCGGCGCGCGTCCACCGAGTGCGCGCCGGCCCCGGCCAGCGCCAGCGTGAGGAAGCCGAACAGGTACGGCAGGTCCGGCCCGAAGTAGTAGGGGTCGGTGGACCAGCTCACCGTCAGCCAGAAGGAGAACGAGAGCAGCATCCCGCCCAGCGCCGCGAGCCGGGTCAGCACGCCCAGCAGCACGCCGGCGCCGACGGCGATCTCGGCGACCGCGACGGCGTGGCCGAACGGCCCGGGGTTGGCCAGCACGAGATCCACCATCCACGGCACGGCGGCCCGGTCCCGGCCGAACTCCAGCATCGTCTCGATGGCCCGCTGGTCCATGGCCGCGCTGAAGGGACCCCACGAGGTGTACTTGTCGATACCCGCGTAGAGGAAGGTCAGGCCGAGGAAGAGTCGCAGCGGCAGCAGGGCCCAGCGGGAGACCGGTGGCGGGGCGCCGTCCGGGCCGCCGCCGGTGGAGGGGGTGATCGTCCGTGCGGTCGCCGCCATGGCACGCTCCTCGGGCCGGGTCGGTGTTCGACAACGGGCGGCCGGGGCGGCCGGGCGGGGCCGGTCCCACCGGCGGCCGGGCGGTCAGTCTGCCACGGGCGGAGGCGCCGGCGACGGGGGCGCGGGGGACCGGGCGGCGTTCTTCGTGCGGATCCGATCAATCGGGGCCCGGACGGCGCCGCCCGGGCTCACCGGGCGGCGGCGAGCAACGGGTCGATGGTGTCGCGGAAGGTGTCCGCCGGCTGGGCCCCGACGACGGCGTGCCCGTTGATCAGGAAGGAGGGCGGCACGGCGACGCCCAGCATGCCCGCCTCCTCGGCGTCCCGGGCCACGGACTCCACGATCTCCTCGCGGTCCAGGTCGGCGACGAACCGGTCGAGGTCCGGCACGCCGGCCTCCCGGGCCAACCCCACCACGCCCTCCTCGGAGAACCGACCGCTGTCGCGGTGGGTGTCCACCGCGTACGCCGCCTCGTAGAACTCGCGGAAGCGGTCCTGTTCGCCGGCGGCCCGGGCGGCGCGCGCCGCGAGGTCGGACTCCGGGCCGTGGATCGGGAAGTTGCGGAACTCGATGCGCAGGTCACCGGCGTCCACGTACTCGTCGATCAGCGTCGGCTCGACCTCCCGCACCCAGCGCCCGCACACCGCGCACTGGAAGTCGGCGTACATCAGCATCACGATCGGCGCGTCCGGCTCGCCGATGGCCAGGGGATCGTCGCCGTCGCGGCGGGCCAGCGTGTGGATGGGGTGGTCCCCGGGGATGGGGGTCACGGCATCCGTGTCCCCGGGCCCCTCGGCCGCGTCGGTCGGCGCGGTCGGCTCGGAGGAGCCGCCGGCACCGGCGAAGAGGCCGGCCATGCCGCTGATCACCATCGCCCCGACCACGAGGGTCGCCAGGGCGATGACGACGACGGATCGGTTCCTGCGGGAGTTCCTGCCGGTGAACATCACGCCATCCAGTGTGCGGGACCGCGCCGCGTACCCCCGAACGGGGGACGGATACCCTCCCCGCATGGACTTTCTCCGGGACATCCTGCTCGCCCTGCACATCATCGGCATCGCCGCGCTGCTGGGCGGTTTCCTCTTCCAGATGAAGGCGATGGGCGCCGGCACGGCACGGATGCTGCCCGGCATGTGGCACGGCGCGCTGGTGATGCTGGTCACCGGCGTGGCGCTGGTGGGTCTGCTGGAGGCGGGGGACGGGACGGTCAACCACATCAAGGTCGGCGTCAAGCTGCTGATCCTGGTCGTGATCGCCGCCCTGGTCTACCTGCGCCGGGACGACGAGGCGGTGCCCACGCCGGTCTTCGGCACCGTGGGACTGCTGACCGTCGCGAACATCTTCATCGCCGTCCTGTGGTGAGCGGCCCGGCCGCCACCGGCTCCCGTCGGACGGAAGCCGCGCCCACCGGCCGGTGACCGTCCGCCCGGCGGATCCTCCGCCCCGTGCCCTCCCTCCGCCCCGTGGCGGGTCGGGAGGGCACCGTCGTTCCCGGGGGTTTTCC
>NZ_VKHT01000755.1 GCF_014141535.1 Streptomyces alkaliphilus
CTTCCGGGGAACACCCGGCCCCACCGGGCATGATGGGCCGGCGACCCCGTTCGTCGTCCCACCCCGGAAGGCGCCCATGAGCACGTCGTTCCACGCGGTGCTGATCCGGAGCACCGGCCCCCTCCACCTGTACCGGGTGCTCCACGACGGGGGAGATCGGACCACCCACCTCGTCCTGGACACGGCGGGCGGGGAAGTGTTCCCCGCCGACGCCCACGGCGTCCGCCGGGGGACACTCGTCCTGTCCCTCGTCGACGGAAACCACTCCGGCGAACCGGCTGAAGGGGACGGGCCGTTGGGTGACTTCCTCCCGTCCGCCGCACACATTGCCCGGGCATGGATCAACGACGGGACGCCACCGGAGAAGGTGGTCCGGTACTTCGGGTGACGTGAGATCACCACAGTTGGGAAGGACGGGATATTCGCCTTCCCGGCCCACCCAGTAGCCTGAGGCGCGTGATGAAACCGACGACTGTGCGTGCCCGTGTCCTCGCAGTTATTTTGACAGCGGTCGCGTGTCTGACAGCGGGCTGCTCCTCCCCCGGAGAGGAACAGGAGGGGGCGGAGGAGATCATGGGCGCGGAGACAGCCCCACCCGAATCCCCGACCGGTGCCGCCGAAGGCGAGGAGGCGGGCACGGAGGAAGCCGATGTCGCGGCTCTGGAACAGCTTTACCGGGACTACTGGAAAGCGCTCATCGCTCTTGAGAACGGCGAGGCTCTCGACCCGGGTCTTTTCGAGGGCATCGCCACTCCCGGGGTGACCGAAGAACAGGTTTCGCGTGTTCAGCCGATGAAGGATGACGGGATCCGCCGGGAGGGGGAGCCGGCCGTGGACGATCCCGTCGTGGAGTTGATCTCCGATGACTCCGCCCGCATCGAGTCGTGTGTCGATCCGGAGAACTGGACAGCGGTCCGCAACGGTGAGAATCTGCCGATTCAGTCGGCCGGGAAGTCGCCTCGGGTCGTTCTCGCGGAACGCACCTCCGGAACGTGGTTGATCAGTGAGGAGCGTCCCTCGGAAGAGGCGGTACTCACATGCTGAGAGCCGGGCACACCGTGGGGGTCGGAGGCGTCACCGTTCTCCTCGCCGCTGCCCTGCTCTTCGTGGGTGAGGAGCGGGCTTCCGCTCAACTCTGTACCGACGAGGACAAGATCCTCGTCGATCTCGGAGGGGGCAGCGTTGAGTATCGGTGTCCGATCACGGGACCGGACGGGGCGGGTGGGCCCGGAACCGGAGGCGGCGGAGCCGCGCAGGCCTGTGATCTGGCTCCGGTGGAGGTGAAAGGGCGCAAGGACGCCTCCACCTCCCGGTTCTGTGAAGGTGTGTACGCCTGCTTCATCAACTTCCCGTCGACTGTCTATCCGGATCCCGAGGACTGGCCGGAAGGGCAGCCCACCGAGGACTCGGTGTACACCTACAAAGCGTGCTACGGGCCGGACGGGGCCCGAGCCTACGGCGACTGGGGATGGTTCGTCCCGGACGAGCCGTCGGTCGAGCAGCTGGCCTGGCAGGCGTACGGGCGTCTGGTGCTGCCGGAGTTCTCCCTGGCGTTCAATCCCCCCGAACAGGCTGTGATCTTCGTCGACACGTGGTGGTGGGCCGAGGGGGCCTCACGTGGCCCGCTCCGGGGAACCTCGGCCGGAGGAGTCGTGGCGATCGCCGAGCCCAACCGCATGGAAGTCGACCCGGGAGACGGATCCGGCGTCCTGGGATGTCCGTTTGTGGTGAACGAGTCGGAGGGATGCTCCCACCCCTACACGAAGGCGTCCACGCGGGGAACAGCGGCGGCCGCGAACGGCTCCGCCGCTTACCCGGCTCGCGCCCGATTGCTCTACAACGTGCGGTTCGAGAACAACGGAACTCCTTTGAACATCCCCGGCCTTCCGGAGACGATCGAGACCGAGTGGGTGGAGACGCCCGTGCCGGTGACCGAAATCCAAGCCGTCGTGGTCGAGTGAAACGACGGGCCACGGAGCGCCGCCGGCGTGTGAGGAGGCCGCTCGACGGAGCCCCGGGGTCTGTCGCAAGTGCCTTCCGGGTTTCAGCACCCTGCTTCGCGTGGTTCCGTGGGACCGGGCCGGGGCGTTCCGGAACTGCGGCGGTGACGTGGTGCCGGACCGGTCACCAGCCGTTCGGTCGATCTCCGCGACCGGACGGGAGCTCCCACCCCCCTTCCCGTCCCCCGAAAACCGCCGGCTCCACCGGGGTGGGACCGGCATCCTGAACCGGTGACGACATTCCGCCGCGGGAGGTGTCGGACGGAGCTGACGGGCCCCGTCCGGCAGGTGCCGCTGCCCGATCCCGAGGATGCCCTCGCGCCCTATCAAATGGAGGACGGCCGGGAGTGCCCGCCGTCACCGCCTCCCCGGGCCTTCACCCATGACCCGTCAGATCCGGGGAAAACGCCCGGTGAAGGGCTCGCCGGATCGGGCCGGACCGCGCGAACGGGAAGGGGATGACGATGCGTCTGCGGCACACCCGCCCCACCGACCCGGGCTTCACCCGCCGCCGCCACGGCAGGGGCTTCCGCTACCCGGACCTGTCTCGG
>NZ_VKHT01000756.1 GCF_014141535.1 Streptomyces alkaliphilus
GTCGGACCAGCAGCGCCACCGGCAACTCGGCGAACACCTCCGTGCGCGCGAACCGGACCGGTTCCGCGGACCTCCGCGCTTTCCCGTTCGGCTCGTTCGGTCCACCCCGCCCGCCCACCGAAGTCGGCCGGCGCCCCGTCAACAGGTCCTCCCACTCACCCGCCGGCAACGGCAGCACCGTGCCGGGGGAGCCGTCCGCCGGCAACGAGCCGCTCAGGCGGGTCACGACGGTGACCGCGCGGGGCGCCCCACCGGCCGGCCCCCGGCCGAAGGCCAGGACATGGGCCGCCGCCGGCCCCTCCGCACGCAACGGTGTGTACGCGGACCCCGCGCCGAACCACTCCGGGAAGCGGCGCCGCAACCGCAGCGCCTCCCGGGTCACCCGAAGCTTCTCCGCCGAGTGACTCCCCGGCGCCGGGTCGGTCACGGGTCGGTACGGATCCCGGTTGTCCGGGTCCACCAGCGCCCGGTACTCCACCTCGGTGCCCTGGTAGAGGTCCGGCACCCCCGGCATCGTCAGGTGCAGCAGGGCCGCGGACAGCGCGTTCACCCGGGCCCGCTCGGCCACCTGCCGCTCCAACTCCAACGCCGCCGCGTCCGGCTCGACGCACAGCACCCGTGCGACGAACTCCTCCAGCGCCGCCTCGTACGCCGGGTCGCCGTCCGTCCAGTCGGTGCGCAGCTTCGCCTCCCGGGCCCCCTTGAGCAGCGCGGTGGTCAACCGCTCCCGGTGGCGGCGCGCGCCCTCCTCGCCGGCCGCCGGGTCGGGGCCACCGAACCCCAGCTCCGTCTGGCGCGCGATCCACTCGGTGTGCCGGTCCGGGGCCGGCCGACCGAGCCGCTCCGCCTCCCGCGAACGGCCCTCCAACGACTCCACCCACTCCTCGGCGAGTTCGGTCAGCGCCCCCAGCCGGGCCCGCACGTCCGCGCTGCGCTTGGCGTCGTGCGTGGACAGCACCGTCCCGGTCAGCGGCCACCGGCGGGCGATCCGTTCGCAGAAGGCGTGGAACTCCTCCGGGGCCACCGTCGGCCGGGCCGGGTCACCCCCCACCTCGCACGCGGCGAGTACCGGGGTGTACCGGTAGAACGCGGTGTCCTCGGCCGCCTTCGCCCGCAGCGCGGAGGACAGTTGCGCGAAGCGGACCCGTGCCTCGTCCCCGGCCGGCCCCCCGCCGAGGCGGCCCAGGGCCAGGTCCCGCACCACCGGCACGGCCGCCCGTTCCCGGACGTCGGTCAGCGACTCCTCCGCCCGGCGGGCCGCCTCGGTCAACAGCGCCTCGTCGGTCGCCGAGGGCGGTCCTTGCGCCGGGACGTACGGCCGGTAGACCGGCAGCCCGACCACGATCTCCACCAGAGCCGCCCGCAGCGCGTCCACCGCGTGGTCGCGCAGCGCCAGCTTCGGCGCGGTGCGGCACACCCGCTCCGCCGCCCGACACCACCGGGCCACCTCGGCGGCCAACTCCCGGGTCACCATCCGGCGGGCGGCGTGCCGTTCCGTCGCCCCCCACTCGCCGCCGGCCTCGGCCGGCACCCCGGTGAACACCCGGTGGGCCCCGGTGAGCACCGCCGCCCCCTCCGGGTCCCGCAGCACCCCGTCCACGTGACGCAGCGCGTCGTAGCCCGTGGTGCCGGCGACCGGCCAGTCGTCGGGCAGCTCCTCCCGGGCGCCGAGGATCTTCTCCACCACCGTCCACGCCCCGCCGGTGTGCCGGGCCAGCCGGCGCAGGTAACCGGGGGGATCGGCCAGTCCGTCCGGGTGGTCGATCCGCAGCCCCGCGATCACGCCCTCGTTCAACAGTCGCAGCACCGTGCCGTGGACGGCGGCGAACACCTCCGAATCCTCCACCCGCACCGCGATCAACTCGTTGACGGTGAAGAACCGCCGGTAGTTCAACTCCCCGGCGGCCAAACGCCACCAGGCGAGCCGGTAGTGCTGGGCCTCCAGCAGTTCCGCCATCGGCAGGTCCTCGGTGCCGGGCCGCAGGGGGAAGCGGAGCGGGCCGTGCCGCAGCACCGCCTCCCCCGCGCCCGCTCCGCCGGTTCCCCCGGGGTCGGGGCGCTCCACGGTGAAGGAGGCCAGCTCCCCGCCGATCGGACCGGGCAGCACCGGCAGCAGCACCCGCCCGTCCCCCGCCTCCCAGTCGATGTCGAAGCATCGGGCGGCGGGGGAGTCGGGTCCGCTCCGCAGCGTCTCCCACAACGGTCGGTTCAGGCGCAGGGGCACCGGCACCGCCATGTGGTTGGGCACGATGTCCACCACCAGTCCCAGGCCGTGGTCGGCCGCGGTGGCGGACAGCTCCCGCAGCCCCTCCTCACCGCCGAGTTCGGCCCGCACCCGGGTGGGGTCCACCACGTCGTAGCCGTGGCCCGAACCGGGCACCGCCTCCAGCACGGGGGAGAGGTGCAGGTGGGAGACGCCCAGGTCGGCGAGGTGCGGCACCACCCGGGCCGCGGCGGCGAAGGGGAAGTCGGGTTGCAGTTGCAGCCGATAGGTCGCCGTGGGCGCGCCGGCCGGCACGCGACCGACCGGTACGGGGCGGGAG
>NZ_VKHT01000757.1 GCF_014141535.1 Streptomyces alkaliphilus
GGGCGGGCCCCGCCGTGCGCCGGATCGTGCCCCGACGAGGGGTTCCGCCGGCCGCCCGGGGGACGCGCCCGTCACGGCACCGCACCCGTCCCCGCCGCTCCGTCGGCCCCCGGCCGACGGAGCGGCACCCCCCGGTCCGCGGCCTGCCGGAAAACCGGCGAAAAAACATCCGCAAGCACGCCGAGAACCGAAGAAAAGCCATACCGCCGGAATCTCCCCGCCGGCCCACCTCGATGGGAGACCAGCCTTCTCATGGCGACATTCCTCTACGCGACAGGGCGTTTCACATACGCCTGGAGGCGCTGGGTCGCGATCTTCTGGGTCGCCCTGCTGGGCGTCGCCGGCGTCGCCGTCGCGACCACCGACTCCCAGCCCGCGACCGAGATCTCCATACCCGGGACCGAGGCCCAGGAGGCCTTCGACCTGCTCTCCGAGCGCTTCCCCGGCATGGGCGCCGACGGTGCCACCGCCCGGGTCGTCTTCCGGGCTCCCGACGGCGGGGAGATCACCGATCCGGCCAACACCGCGGCCGTGGGCGAGGTCGTCGCCGAACTCGAACGCAGCAGCGACCGCATCGCCCGGGTCGCCGACCCCTTCGAATCGCAGGCCATCAGCCAGGATCTCACCACCGCCTACGCGCAGGTCTCCTACCGGGTCAGCGGTACCGAGCTGGAGGACGCCGAGCGCGAGGCCCTGTTGGACGCCGCCGAGACCGGCCGGGACGCCGGACTGACGGTCGAGATCGGCGGTGACGCCCTCTTCGAGATCCCGAGCACCGGCGTGGCCGAGGCGATCGGGGTCGCGGTGGCGGCGGTGGTGCTGGTCATCACCCTCGGATCCCTGATCGCCGCCGGTCTCCCGCTGATCACCGCCCTGATCGGGGTCGGCATCGCGGTGAGCGCCATCACCGTCCTCAGCGGACCGCTCGAACTGGACAGCACCACCCCCATCCTGGCCATGATGCTCGGCCTCGCCGTCGGCATCGACTACGCCCTGTTCATCGTCTCCCGCTACCGCGCCGAACTGGCCGCCGGATACGACCGGCGGGAGGCCGTCGGCCGTGCCACCGGCACCGCCGGATCCGCCGTCGTCTTCGCCGGTCTGACCGTCATCATCGCCATGTGCGGCCTCGCGGTCGTGAACATCCCCGTCCTCACCAAGATGGGTCTGGCCGCGGCCGGCGCCGTGGCGATCGCCGTCCTCATCGGCGTCACCCTCATCCCCGCCCTCCTCGGTTTCGCGGGTGAGAAGGTGCGCCCGCAGGTCAACCGTCGTGCCGGCGCCAAGGGCGGTGCCCCCGTCGAGGGCGTCCCGGCCGACGAGGAGCGCCCCAACGCGGGCACCCGCTGGGCCCGCTTCGTGGTCCGGCGCCCCATCGCCGTCCTGCTGGTCGCCGTCGCCGGTCTCGGCGTGATCGCCCTGCCGGCCACCCAGATGGAACTCAACCTCCCGGACCAGGGATCCGAGTCGCCCTCCACGACCCAGCGCCAGGCCTACGACATGCTCGCCGAATCCTTCGGCCCCGGCTTCAACGGGCCGCTGTTGGTGGCCGTGGACACCGCCGGGGTGGGCGACGGACAGGACGCCGCAGCGATCGCCGGCGCCGTGGCCGAGGGGATCCAGGGCCTGGACAACGTCGTGGCCGTCACCGAGCCGATCCCCAACGAGACCGGTGACACCGCGATGCTCACCGTCATCCCCGGCTCCACCCCCAGCAGCGTCGAGACCGCCGATCTGGTGCACGACCTGCGCGACGAGGCCCCCGCCTTCACCGGCGCCGACGACGCCCGGGTCCTGGTCACCGGCCAGACCGCCATGGCCATCGACGTCTCCGAGCGGATCGACGACGCCATGGCCCCCTACCTGGCGGTCGTGGTCGGCCTGGCCTTCGTCCTGCTGACCATCGTCTTCCGCTCCCTGCTGGTGCCGATCAAGGCGGGCCTGGGCTTCCTGCTCTCGGTCTTCGCCTCCCTGGGCGCCGTCGTCGCCGTCTTCCAGTGGGGCTGGCTGGCCGGCCTCTTCGGCGTCGAGGTCACCGGGCCCATCATGAGCCTGATGCCGATCTTCCTCATCGGTGTGGTCTTCGGTCTGGCCATGGACTACGAGGTCTTCCTCGTCACCCGGATGCGGGAGGCGTACGTCCACGGCGAGGACGCCCGGCAGGCGATCGTCACCGGCTTCCGCTACAGCGCCCGGGTGGTGACCGCCGCCGCGATCATCATGATCAGCGTCTTCGCGAGCTTCGTCAGCGCCGATGAACCCATGATCAAGATGATCGGCTTCGGTCTGGCCGCCGCGATCCTCTTCGACGCCTTCGTGGTCCGGATGGCGATCGTGCCCGCCGTGCTGGCCCTGCTCGGCCGCTCCGCCTGGTGGCTGCCGGCGTGGCTGGACCGGATCCTGCCCAACGTCGACGTCGAGGGCGAGAAGCTGGCCCGCGGACCGGTGGCCCCCGAACCCGTCGCGGTGGGCGCCGGCACCGACCGAACCGCCCCCGCCCCGGCCGACGCCGACCGGGGACCCACCGGTGGGGAGACCC
>NZ_VKHT01000758.1 GCF_014141535.1 Streptomyces alkaliphilus
CCCCCGATCCGCGGACCGTCACCGACCCGGTCCCGGACGCCCGGGATGTCCCCGGCGGGGCACCGAACGGCCCCGGGACACCACCGGACGGAACACCGGCCCCGGACGCGGCCGGTGCCCTGGAGCGCGTTCGCGCCCTGGTCCCCGCCCTGGCCGAGCGGGCCGCCGCCCATGACGCGGCGGGCAGCTTCCCCACCTCCGATTTCGCCGATCTGCGCGCGGCGGGCCTGCTCGGCCTCATGGTCCCCCGCCGGCTCGGCGGCAGCGGCGCCGACTTCGCCGACTACACGGCCGTGGCGGTCGAGTTGGCCGCCGGTTCGGGCGCCACCGCGTTGATCCACAACATGCACGCCTCGGTCACCGGGGCCCTGGCCCACACCCCGGACGACCTGGCCCGCGCACTGGGTGCCCCCGAGGAGTGGTTCACCACCCGCGACCGCGTACTGCGGGACGCCGCCGGGGGCGCGCTGTACGGGGTCGCGATGAGTGAACGCGGCGCCGGCTCCAGGCTGTCCCGCATCACCACCGGCTACCGCCGCACCGCCGGGGGGTACCGGATCACCGGGCGCAAGGCGTTCGTCTCCGGGGCCGGGCACGTGGACGCCTATCTGGTGGCCGCCCGGGACGAGGACGCGAGGAGCGCGACCGGGGGCGCCCCGGGGGACGCGGAGGCCCGCGTCTCCTACTTCCTGGTGCCCGCCGGTGAGGGCGTGCGGGTGGATCCCACCTGGGACTCGCTGGGCATGCGGGCCACCGGCAGCCACGACCTGCACCTGGACACCGAGGTGTCCGCCGACGCGCTGCTGGGCGGCGTCGAGGGGCTGGCGCTGCCGATCGCCGAGGTGATGCCGCAGTGGCTCGTCGCCTCCTACGCCGCCGTCTACGTCGGGGTCGCCCGGGCGGTGCTGCGCGCCGCCGCGGACCACCTGGGGGAGCGCGGCCTCACCGGACTGCCCGCCGTGCGGGCACGCATGGGGCGCGCCGACGCCGCGGTGGAGGCCGCGGCCCTGGCGGTCGCCGAGGCGGCCCGCCGGGTCACCGACCGGCCGGGCGAACCGGAGACCAACCGGTGGGTGTGGCGCGCCAAACTGCTGGCCGGGGACACCGCCGCCGAGGTCGCGTCCTCGGCGCTGGAGGCGGCCGGTACCTCCGCGACCCGACGCGGCCACCCCCTGGAACGGCTCTACCGGGACGCCCGCTGCGGGGCCCTGCAACCCGCGACCTCGGACGTGTGCGCGGATTGGTTGGGGGTGGCCGCGCTGGGGGGCGATCCGGCCCGGGACACGGCGGTGCCCCGGTGGTGAGCCCCGGACACCCCTTCACCCCGCCCGCCGCCGGGGCCGCGCCGGTGATCACCGGCATCGGGGTGGCGGTGCCGGAGCCGGTCTCCCAACAGCGCCTGTGGGAGGACTTCTTCCGGGAGCACTTCGCCGACAGCCGGCTCGCCCGGCGCGTCTTCGCCTCCGCGGGCGTCACCCGCCGGCACACCGTGGTCAACCCGCTCACCGAGCCGCCGACCCACTGGAGCACCGCCGAGCGGATGAGCCGCTACGGGGTCGAGGCGCCGCTGCTGGGCCGGCGCGCGGTGACCGCCGCGCTGGAGGCGGCCGACCTGGACGTCGACGCGGTCGGCATGCTGGTCGTCGCCTCCTGCACCGGTTACGAGACCCCCGGCCCGGACATCCGGATCGCCGCCTCCCTCGGTCTGCGTCCGGACACCCGCCGGCTGCTCGTCGGTCACATGGGCTGCTACGCGGCGCTGCCCGGCCTGGGCAGTGTGAGCGACTACGTGCCGGCCCGGGGACGGGCGGCGGTGCTGCTCTGCGTGGAGTTGACCTCCCTGCACCTCCAGCCGCCCACCACCGACCCCCAACAGGTGGTCACGCACGCGCTGTTCGGGGACGCCGCCGTCGCGGTGGTGGTGCGCCCCGGTGGTTCGCCGGGCGACGGGGATCCGGTCACCGGGGCCCCCGGAGAGACCGTGCCCCCGCTGGAGGTGGTCGATCTCGCCTCCCACACCGATGCCGGCACCGGGGAGCACATGACCTGGCGGATCACCGATCTGGGGTTCCGGATGGGATTGGCGCCGGAGGTACCGGATGTCCTGGCCAAGCACGTGCGGCCGGTGGTGGAGGAGTTGTTGGCGCGCAACGGGTTGGCCCTCCACGATCCGGTCGGCTGGGCGGTGCACCCCGGCGGGCCCCGGATCCTGGACACCGTGCGGGACGAACTGGGCCTTCCGGAATCGGCGTTGGCATCCTCCCGGGCGGTCCTGGACGCCTACGGGAACTGTTCCTCGGCCACGGTGCTGTTGGTGCTGGACCACCTGCGCGGGACGGGGGCCCTCGTGCCCGGCGCGTACGCGGTCGCGCTCGCCTTCGGGCCGGGGCTGACCCTGTGGGCGGCCCTGCTGCGCGTTCCCGGTGGCTGATCGGGCCGATACCGCCGGCCGGGGCTCAGCAGCCGCCCCGGGCCGGGGAATCGCCGCCGGGACCGCCGACCGCCACCGGTGCCCCACAGCAGCCACCCCCGGCC
>NZ_VKHT01000759.1 GCF_014141535.1 Streptomyces alkaliphilus
GCGGGGATGCGGGCGGCGGAGGTGCCGAGGCCGAGAGGGAAGAGCGGGATCGTCGGCAGGGCCGGGGTCGCGTCGGGGTCCCCGGTCGGGGCGTCCCCACCGGCCTCGTCGCCCTCCGCGCGGGCGGTCGGCACGGGCACCGGCTCCGTGGGAGTCGGAACGGTGGGGGTCGGAACGGTGGGCGCGGCCGGCGCCGGTGGGTCGAACGCCGCGGGGGCCGAGGACCCGAACAGGACCGGGAAGGCACCCGCGTCACCCGCCGTGGGCGGTTCGGCGGCGTCCTCCCGCAACTCCGCCTCCTTGTACCGGCGGCAGTCGCGGTGCCAGCGCAGGATGCCCGACAGCCAGTGCTCCAGGTCGGTGACGTAGGAGTCGAGGACCGCCCGGGCCTCGTCGTCCAAGCCGAAGTCGTCGTACAGCACCGGAAGTTCGTTCTTCGCCACCAGCCGGAACTGCTCCAGGCGGGACTCCATCAGGGCGTGCGTCATCCGCAGGGCGGTCGGGTAATCGCATCCGAAGAAGTTCTGGGCGACGAGCACCGCGTTGTGCACCTCGCCCTCGTACTCGATCTCCTTCTGGTACGAGAAGACGTCATTGAGCAGGCAGGCCCAGTCGGCGGCGGAGTTCTCCAGGGAGCGCATCGGCCCGCTGCGGTAGATCCCCTCCGGGATGCGGCGCCCGTGCCCGAGACGGCACAGGCTCATCGTGAAGTCCGAACCGAAGGTCAGCCGGCGCATCTCGATGTAGTCCACCGGGTCGGGCACCCGGTGCGCCGCCTGGTTGTCCAGCTCCCACAGCCAGCTGTCGACCATGTCGCGGAAGGTTTTGCGGAAGGCCCGGCGCGCCTCGACCGTCATCGGTCCGGCGGTGCGCCGCCACAGGTCGGCGAGGCCGCGTTCCAGGGCGTTGGTGGGCTCGGGGGTCGCCGAGGGATCCTCGATCGGGGTGAACAGCTTCAGCCGGTCCGTGCAGGCCCGCGCGCCCGCCAGGTCACGGGTCCGCCCGAAGACGACCGGGTAGTAGTCGTCGCCGTACGTGCCCCAGGTCAACCAGGCCGAGGTGATGTTCAACTGCTCGGGCGTGGCGTCGGGGTGGATGCCGGCCGCGCACAGCGGGAAGTCGTAACCGGCGAGTTTCGCCCGGCTCCACACGTTCGAGCCGGGAACGCCGGGTTGGGCGCGCAGCATGCCCATCCGCTCGCCCCACTCCACGGTCTCGCGGCGGGCCGCGTCCAGGTGCGGGCTGAGCCGAAGGGGGAACGGCATCCGGAGGTCCGGGATCACCGAGGGCCCCACGGGGTGCGGTACGTGCCCGTGCCGGCGCAGACCGCGCGCCCCGGCGAGGGCGCTGCCGAGGACGGTGCGCAGGGTGCCGGCGAGGTCGGCGGCGGAGGTGCCCAGGCCGGCGGGCCGCAGCCAGGGTTCGGCGACGGCGCCACCCGGCCCGGCGGCCCCGGCGCCCCGGGTCGCGGCGGCGGCCCCGCCGTTGTTCATGTACCGGCTGGAGCGCAGGTGCCACTCGTGGCCGCCGGCCTGCCAGTCCTGGAGCCCCTTGGCGTAGGCGAGGACGGCGGCGCACTGCGCGGGGTCCAGGCCGTGGGCGGCGAACAGCGGGGTCAGCTCGGTCAGCGCGGTGTGCTCGAACTGCTGCACCCGGGAGGTCAGCAGGTCGTTGACGGCCTCGGCGGCCTCCCTCGTGGAGCAGTTCAGGAAGGTCTCGATGACCAGCACGCCGTTGCTCAGCTCACCCTCGTCACGCACCTCCCGCTCGTAGGAGAAGAGGTCGTTGCGCAGGTGGACGGCGTCGGAGAAGGCGTCGCGCAGCACCCGCAGCGGGCGGGTGTCGGCGACCGCCTCGGGGACCTCGGCGCCGGCGGCGAACTCCACCAGTCCGGCCGACCAGGGGGCGCCGCCGACCTTGCGGCGCATCTCGATGTACTCCAGGGGGTTGGAGATCCGGCCGGCGTCGATGTTGGCCAGTTCCCACAGCGACTCGTGGAGCAGGTTCTCGGTGCTCTCGACGAACCGGCGGCGCCAGGCCGGTGACATCGCCGGGACGGTGCGGGCCCACAGATCGGCCAGTCCGGCCTCCACGGGGTTGGTGGGCTCGGGGAAGCCCTCGGCGGGGTCGAGGGGCATGAAGCGCGGCAGCCGCTCCAGGTAGGCCTTGCCGGCGGAGCGGTCACGGGTGCGCTTGAAGGTCTCCAGGAAGTGGTCGTCGAAGAAGAACACCCACACGTACCAGTCGGTGACCAGGGAGAGCACCTCGGCCGAACAGTCGGGGTGGGTGTAGGCGCACAACAGGGCGTAGTCGTGGGCCTCCAGGTCGGAGGTGCTCCAGATGCCGGAGCCCTCCAGCATCCCCATCCCCCGGGCCCACTCGCGGGTGTGCCGGCGGGCCTCCTCCAGGTGGGGGTTGAGGCGGGCGGGGTACGAGAGGTAGAAGTCCGGCAGCTCGAAGGGTTGTTCGTCCCCGGTGGCGTCCCGGGAGGCGTCCCCGGCGGGGGACGCCTCCCGGGACTGTCTGT
>NZ_VKHT01000076.1 GCF_014141535.1 Streptomyces alkaliphilus
ACCGGTACGCGGCCGACGCGGTCCCGCGTCCGGGGCCGCCCGCCGGACTGCCCCAGCGGATGCCCGATCCGGCCCTGCCCCGCCGGGTGCGCGTCCACGAGGTGGGCCCGCGCGACGGCCTGCAGAACGAGGCCGCAGTCCTCCCCGTGGAGATCAAGGCCGAGTTCATCCACCGCCTCGCCGGGGCCGGCCTGGACACCGTGGAGGCCACCAGCTTCGTCCATCCCCGATGGGTGCCCCAACTCGCCGATGCCGAGCGGTTGTACCCGATGGTCGCCGACCTGGTGGATCGGGGGGTGCGGCTGCCGGTCCTGGTTCCCAACGCCCGGGGCCTGGACCGCGCCCTGGGCCTGGGGGTGCGGGAGATCGCGGTCTTCGCCGCCGTCACCGAATCCTTCGCGCGGGCCAACCTCAACCGCACGGTGGCCGAGTCCCTCGCCCTCTTCGAGCCCGTGGTCGCCCGGGCCCGGGCCGAGGGGCTGCGGGTGCGCGGCTACCTCTCGATGTGCTTCGGCGACTTCGAGGAGGGCCCGGTCGACCCGGCCCGGGTGGTGGGGGTCTGCCGTCGACTCGAGGACATGGGCTGCTCCGAGCTGAGTCTGGGAGACACCATCGGCACCGCGACTCCCGGGCACGTCGCCCGGCTGCTCACCGACCTGCACGCCGCCGGTATCGGCCCCGACCGGCTCGCGGTGCACTTCCACGACACCTACGGCCAGGCCCTGGCCAACACCCTGACCGCCCTGCGGCACGGCGTCACCACCGTGGACGCCTCCGCCGGAGGGCTGGGCGGATGTCCCTACGCCCGCAGCGCGACCGGCAACCTCGCCACCGAGGACCTGCTGTGGATGCTCGACGGCCTCGGTATCGAGACCGGGGTCGATCTGCGCCGCCTGGCCGCCACGAGCGACTGGATGGCCGAACACCTGGGCCGACCCGGCCCCTCCCGCGCCCTGCGCGCCCTCACCCATCGGGACACCCCCACTCCCCAGGACAAGGAGCCGTGACCATGGCCCTGCAGCACCGGCTGCCCGCCGAACACGAGGAACTCCGCCGCACGGTGGAGAAGTTCGCCCGGGAGGTCGTCGCCCCCGTGATCGGCGACTACTACGAGAGGCACGCCTTCCCCTACCCGATCGTTCGGGAGATGGCGGAGATGGGACTGTTCGGCCTGCCCTTCCCGGAGGAGTACGGCGGCATGGGCGGCGACTACCCGGCGTTGTGCGTGGCGCTGGAGGAACTGGCCCGGGTGGACTCCTCGATCGCCATCACCCTGGAGGCCGCCGTCTCGCTGGGCGCGATGCCGATCTTCCGCTTCGGCACCGAGGAGCAGAAGCGTCGCTGGCTGCCCCGGCTGTGTTCCGGCGAGGCGCTGGGCGCCTTCGGTCTGACCGAGCCCGAGTGCGGCTCCGACGCCTCGGGCACCCGCACCACCGCGGTGCGCGACGGCGATCACTGGGTGATCAACGGCACCAAGAGCTTCATCACCAACTCCGGTACCGACATCACCGATCTGGTGACGGTCACCGCCGTAACCGGCCGCAGGGCCGACGGGGCCCCGGAGATCTCCACCATCGTGGTGCCCTCCGGGACCCCCGGTTTCACGGTCGCCGCCCCCTACTCCAAGGTCGGCTGGAACGCCTCCGACACCCGGGAGCTCTCCTTCTCCGAGGTCCGGGTGCCGGTGGACCACCTGCTGGGCACCGAGGGGCGGGGGTACGCCCAGTTCCTGCGGATCCTCGACGAGGGCCGGATCGCCATATCGGCGCTGGCCACCGGGCTGGCGCAGGGGTGCGTGGACGAGTCGGTCCGCTACGCCGCCGAGCGCCGTGCCTTCGGGAGGCCGATCGGGGAGAACCAGGCCATCGCCTTCAAGATCGCCGACATGGAGACCCGGGCGCACACCGCCCGACTCGCCTGGCGGGACGCGGCCTCCCGCCTGCTGGCCGGCGAGCCCTTCAAGAAGGAGGCGGCGATCGCCAAGCTGTACTCCTCCGAGGTCGCGGTCACCAACGCCCGGGAGGCCACCCAGATCCACGGCGGCTACGGCTTCATGAACGAGTACCCCGTCGCCCGGATGTGGCGGGACAGCAAGATCCTGGAGATCGGGGAGGGGACCAGCGAGGTGCAGCGCATGCTGATCGCCCGCGAGTTGATGGGAGAGGGGCGGGGCTGACCGCTTCCTCGGTCGGACCCTCGGGCCGTCGGGCCGTCGGGGCGGGAGAGGTGTTCCCGCCCCGACAAAACCGTCGCGGGCCCCTGTCACAATGAGCCAATGGCGGAGCTCATCCAGCGGGACGGCACGTGGGACTTCGACGGGGAGAGACTGCGGCTTGTGCCGGGCACCGGTCGGGGCGTCCACCCCCTGCGCGCCGGACTGGGGGAGATCGCGGTGCCGTTGGAGGCAATCGCGGGCATCTCCCTGGAGCCGGGTCGGCGGCGGGCCCGGCTGCGCCTGAGGCTCCGCGAGGGAGCCGACCCCCTGGATCACGCCTGTTCGGGGCGATTGGCGGACGACGCCACCCCCTACGCGCTGGCGGTGGAGCCGGGACGGACGGGAGCGGCCGAGTACCTGGTCGACGAGGTGCGCACCGCCCTGGTGCTGGAGAGCGTTCCGGTGGACGAGGCCGTCGACCGGTGGCTGCTGCCCGGGCCCTCCGTGCCCCGGGTGGTGAGCGGCGGTGACGGCAAGGTCACCTTCGACGGGCACACCCTGCGCATCGAGTGGGGATGGGCCTGTGAGGAGAGCAAGAAGTCGGCCGGGACCCGGATGTTGCCGCTCCGGGACGTGGCGGCGGTGGAATGGTCCCGGGCCCGCTGGGAGAGCGGGTGGTTCCGCATCCGACCGGTGGGGCCCGTGGTGGAAGTCAAACCCTCCCACGACCCCAACTGCGTGACGCTCTGGGGACTCAGCGAACGGCGGGAGACCGCCGAGGTCGCCCTCCTCGCGGCGGCGGTCACCGCCCGCCTGCCCCACCCCCGGGCGGGGAAGGACGCCGGGGACGGCACGTCGGCGGGAGCGGACGGCGCGGCGCCCGTGCCCCTGACGAAGCCACCGGCCACCCCCGGGTCCCGGGCCCGGGACGGGGAGGTCGGCGGAGGGACCGGTCACGATCCCGACGCGGTCCTGCGCCGGCTGCGCGAGCTGGGCGAGCTGCGTTCCTCCGGTGTGCTGACCGAGGAGGAGTTCACCCGCGCGAAGCGGGCCCTGCTCGACCGCCTGTGAAGCCGGTGGCTCCCACCGGCACTGTCGTCCGCGACACGTTCGTGCCCGATATCGGGCAGGGTTGTTGCGAAAGTCCTCTCCGATTCCCACTATCAAGGGGTGCTCGGCCGTCGTACGTCCCATGAGGACCTGATCGACCACCTGACCCGCACCACGCCGCTGGGACGCGGCGAGGCGGCCCGGGTGGTCCTCGACGTCCTGGCCTACTTCGACGAGACGGTGGAGGAGTACGTGCGCAGACGCCATCGCGAGCTCCAGGCCCGCGGACTGCGCAACACGGCGATCTTCGAAGTGGTCTCGGAGGAGCTGCGGCACCGGGCGGTGGCCCCGCCCGAGCTGTCGCTGCGGCAGTTGCGCCGCATCGTCTACGGCTGAACCCCACCGGCCCCCGGGCCGGCGGACCCGCTTTCGACCGTCCCGTACCGACCCCGTCCCGTCACCGCCGGTTCCGTACCCGGAACCGGCCCGCACCATCGCCCGACCGGCACCAGGAGGAACCCGTATGTGTGGAATCGTCGGCTACATCGGCAGGCGCGACGTGGCGCCGCTGCTCCTGGAGGGACTGCAGCGACTGGAGTACCGGGGGTACGACTCCGCCGGCATCGCGATCCACAGCTCCGGCAAGGGCGGCGGCCTGAAGACGGTCAAGAACAAGGGCCGGGTCCGCGACCTGGAGGCCAAGGTGCCCGCCCGCTTCGCCGGGAACTGCGGCATCGCCCACACCCGCTGGGCCACCCACGGGGCCCCGAACGACACCAACGCCCACCCCCACACCGACGCCGACGGCCGCGTGGCCGTGGTTCACAACGGCATCATCGACAATTCCGCCGAACTGCGCGCCAAGCTGGCCGCCGACGGCGTCGAGCTGGTCTCCGACACCGACACCGAGGTCCTGGCCCACCTGGTGGGCCGCTCCCGGGCCTCCACCCTGGAGGAGAAGGTCCGCGAGGCGCTGCGCCACATCGAGGGCACCTACGGCATCGCCGTCCTGCACGCCGACTTCCCCGACCGCATCGTCGTCGCCCGCAACGGCTCCCCCGTGGTGCTGGGCATCGGCGACCGGGAGATGCTCGTCGCCTCCGACGTCGCCGCCCTGATCAGCCACACCCGTCAGGTGATCACCCTCGACGACGGCGAGATGGCCACCCTGAAGGCCGACGACTACCGCACCTACACCACCGACGGCAGTCGCACCGCCGCCTCGCCCACCACCGTGGAGTGGGAGGCCGAGAGCTACGACATGGGCGGCCACGACACCTACATGCACAAGGAGATCGCCGAGCAGGTGGACGCGGTGGACCGGGTGCTGCGCGGTCGGCTCGACGAGCGCTTCGCCACGGTCCGCCTCGGCGGCCTGAACCTCGACGCCCGCGAGGCGCGCACCATGCGCCGGGTCAAGATCCTGGGCTGCGGTTCGGCCTACCACGCCGGGCAGATCGGCGCGCAGATGATCGAGGAACTGGCCCGCATCCCCGCCGACGCCGAGCCGGCGAGCGAGTTCCGCTACCGCAACCCGGTGGTGGACCCCGACACCCTCTACATCGCGGTCAGCCAGTCCGGGGAGACCTACGACACCCTCGCGGCGGTCCAGGAGCTCAAGCGCAAGGGCGGCCGGGTGCTGGGCGTGGTCAACGTGGTGGGCAGCGCCATCGCCCGGGAGACCGACGGCGGTGTCTACGTGCACGCCGGCCCCGAGGTCTGCGTGGTCTCCACCAAGTGCTTCACCAACACCGCGGTGGCCTTCGCGCTGCTCGCCCTGCACCTGGGGCGGATCCGGGACCTGTCGGTGACCGACGGCAAGCGGATCATCGACGGTCTGCGCCGGCTGCCCGGTCAGATCGCCGAGATCATGGAGGGCGAGGAGCGCATCGCGAAGCTGGCCACGGAGTTCGCCGAGGCGAAGAGCATGATGTTCGTCGGCCGCGTGCGGGGCTTCCCGGTGGCCAAGGAGGCGTCCCTGAAGCTGAAGGAGGTCTCCTACATCCACGCGGAGGCCTATCCGGCCTCCGAGCTCAAGCACGGGCCGCTGGCCCTCATCGAGCCCGAGGTGCCGACCGTGGCGATCGTGCCGGACGACGAGCTGCTGGAGAAGAACCGCGCCACCCTGGAGGAGATCAAGGCGCGCAGCGGGCGCATCCTCGCGGTGGCCCACAGCGAGCAGGAGAAGGCCGACGACACCATCGTGGTCCCGCGGAACGAACCGGAGTTGGACCCCGTGCTCATGGGCATCCCGCTCCAGTTGCTGGCCTACCACACGGCGCTGGCGTTGGGCCGGGACATCGACAAGCCCCGCAACCTGGCGAAGTCCGTCACCGTCGAGTGACGCCGGCGGGCCCGGCCGGCCCGGCTCCCGTTCGCCCCGCCGCGCGTCGGCGGGGCGAACGTGCGACGGCCCCCGGGGGAGCGGATGCCACCGGTCCGCCGCCCCGGGGACCGCGCGGGTGCCGGCGTCGCCCATACGCCGGCCCGGTCGCCACCGGCGGGTCCGTCACCTCCCGCGCGGCGGCACGTTCGCTGGCCTCCGTCGATCTCGTTGGGTGGTATATGCCCATCACAAGCGCACAATCCACATTCGGGGGCCGGAAAATCCCCGGAAGGGGTTCCTCCGCGAGGGCCCGGCGAATCGTTCGGCGAACGCCCCGGCGGGTGGTTCGGGGAGGGTGCTCGGGAGGCGCTCAGGGGATGACGACGACGGGGCGCTCGGCGCGCCGGGCCAACCGCCCCGAGACGGTGCCCAGGATCCGCCCGAACACGCCCCGGGTGGAGCCCACCACGATGGCGTCGGCGGCGTATTCCCGGCCCACCTCCTCCAGCTCGTGGCAGATGTCCCCACCGCGCTCCAACAGCACCCAGGGGATCTCGGAGAGGTGGTCGGCGCAGGCCAGCTCCAGGCCCAGCACCTCGGTGCGGTGATCGGGAACGTCGATCAGGGTCGGGGGTTCGCAGCCGGCCCAGAGGGTGGACGGCAGTCGGTTGGCCACGTGCACGATGATCAGGCCGGAGCCGGAGCGACGGGCCATGCCGATCGCGTAGGCCAGGGCGCGTTCGCTGGAGGTGGAGCCGTCGAACCCCACCACCACGCCGTGCCGGAAGGCCGGGTCGCGCGGCGTGCACGACTCGTCGGCCGACCGGTGGGGATCCGTCGGCTCCGCGACGGGCCGCTTGCGGTCAGCGGGTTCGGGAAGTTCTGGGGCGACCATGGGAGTCTCGGAGGTGTCTCGGGGAGAGGGCCTCTCGGCGGTCGACGGGAACGGGAAGGTCGACGGGAACGGGAAGGGGGGCGCGGACCCCGAGGGTGTCGGGTGTCCGGGCCCGCGGCGGGCCCACGGGCTTCGGGGGCCTCGCGGGGAGGTGTTCCGGGGCCGCGTGTTTCACGGGCTGCACCTCCAGGATACGTCTTCGGCAGGGTGATGCCCCGGGATCCCCGCCTCAATCCGGTTCGGGCGGAGCAGCATGCCGGACCCGGGTCGGGGGCGCAACGGGGAGACATCCGGTGAAACGTTACGCGCCTCTCCGTGAACGCCTGTGTCCGTATGGTGAGGGGCGTGCGGGGGTCCGTGGCGGAATCATCGGCCCTCGCGGGGGTCTTCCCCTCCTCCCGTCCGACCGCGGGCGAACGAGGGGGGGACGTTTTGCGCCCGTTCGGTGTTCGCCCCCGGAACGCCGACGCCGTCACCGGCGGTTTTCCCCCGGCGCGGCTCCGCGGCCGGCCGGAACCCGACGCCTTCTGTTTTCGGCCAACTTCCCGATGCCCCCCGGCCCACCCTCGGACGCCGGAGGGAGGCGTACTTCCGCCAACTGCCGAGGCGTGGAACGCTTCCTGATCGAATGCTTCACGCCACGTAGTCATGTCGATTTAGTGCCGAGTGGCGAACCAGTCCCGCCGACCCCATCCGACACAGTAGATTCGATCTTGGCAATCACGGTCGGGGGAAACGTGCAGGACCGAGAGGATGCGTCAACCGAGGGAACTGAGGAGCATGAGCCAGGACCCAACGCACGGCCCCGAGGTCGCCAGGGGGCCCCGCCCACCGGCGGCGGACAGGCTCGCCACCCGGCGGCGCCGCGAAGTCGTCGCGGTACTGCTGTTCGGCGGCAGTCCCATGTTCGAAAGTTCCATCCCGCTCTCCGTGTTCGGCGTGGACCGACAGGACGCCGGCGTCCCCCGCTACCGGCTGCTGGTCTGTGCCGGTGAGGAGGGCCCCCTGCGCACGACCGGGGGGCTGGAGTTGCGCGCGCCCTACGGGTTGGGCGCCGTGGCACGGGCCGGCACCGTGATCGTGCCCGCCTGGCGGTCCATCACCGGCCCGCCGCCGGCCCCGGCCCTCGCCGCTCTGCGCCGGGCCCACGCCGAGGGCGCGCGCGTCGTCGGCCTGTGCACGGGGGCGTTCGCGCTGGGAGCGGCCGGCCTGCTGGACGGCCGTCCCGCCACCACCCACTGGATGTACGCCCCGACCCTGGCCAAGCGGTACCCCTCGGTCCACGTCGATCCACGCGAACTCTTCGTGGACGACGGCGACATCCTCACCTCCGCCGGTACGGCCGCCGGGATCGACCTGTGTCTGCACATCGTGCGCACCGACCACGGCGCGGAGGCCGCCAACGCCCTCGCCCGGCGGCTGGTGCTGCCGGTCCGCAGGACGGCGGGTCCCGCCGAGCCGGCGGGTCAACAGCGGCCCCTGGACAGGTCATTACCCGAGGACATCGGGGCCGATCCGCTGGCCGAGGTGGTCGCGTGGGCGCTGGAGCACCTGCACGAGCAGTTCGACGTGGAGGCGCTCGCCGCCCGCGCCTACATGAGCCGGCGCACCTTCGACCGGCGGTTCCGCGCTCTCACCGGGAGCGCTCCCCTGCAGTGGCTGATCACCCAACGGGTCCTCCAGGCCCAGCGGTTGCTCGAGGTGTCCGACTACTCGGTGGACGAGGTCGCGGGTCGATGCGGGTTCCGTTCCCCGGTCGCGCTGCGCGGGCACTTCCGTCGACAGCTCGGCTCCTCGCCCGCCGCCTACCGGGCCGCGTACCGGGCCCGGCGCCAGTCCCGCGGTCAGGGCGAGGGCGTCCAGCAGCCGACCGTTCCGCCGGCGCGGGGCAACCGGCCGGAGGCCGACCCCCGGGGCGGACGGGTGCCCTCCGGGCCGGAGCCGGGGCGCCCCGGTGACGGAGAGGCGGCCGGAGCGGCTCCCCGGGTCGGGGCCCACCACCCGGGCGGCCAGACCTCCCACGGACCCGCCGGACCGACGGGCCCCGGGGAGCAGCGCCCCGGGGTCTCGCCCCGGGCCGGGGAGGCACCCGGCCGGGGCAAGCCGGTGCGCGACGGGTGGTCGCCGCGCTTTCCGGCACAGCGGCCCCGCCCCGCGTCCTGAGGACGCCGGGGGCCCACCCGGGCCGGGTGCCGCCGGCGTCCCGGAGGCGATCCCGGAGGGCCGTTCCCGGGGTGTCGGGCCCTCCCCGAAGGGTCCGCTGCTCCCGGCGACGGCCCTCCGTGGTCGTATCACGGGGTCGTATGGTGTTCGCATGAACGATCGCATGGTGTGGATCGACTGCGAGATGACGGGCCTCTCGCCGGACGACGACGCACTCATCGAGGTGGCCGCGCTGGTCACCGACTCCGAGCTGAACATCCTCGGGGACGGGGTGGACATCGTCATCCGTCCCCCCGAGGAGGCCCTGGAATCCATGCCGGAGATCGTGCGGCGGATGCACACCGACTCCGGCCTCCTGGAGGAGCTGCCCGCGGGCACCGACCTCGCCGACGCCCAGCGCCGCGTCCTGGAGTACATCGCCGAGCACGTGCCCGAGCCGGGCCGTGCGCCGCTGTGCGGCAACTCCGTCGGCACCGACCGGGGCTTCCTCGCCCGCTACATGCCCGAGCTGGAGGCGTACCTCCACTACCGGATCATCGACGTCTCCTCGATCAAGGAGCTGGCGCGCCGGTGGTACCCGCGCGCCTACTTCAACAGCCCGGAGAAGAACGGCAACCACCGGGCGCTCGCCGACATCCGCGAGTCCATCGCCGAACTGCGCTACTACCGCGAGGCGATCTTCGTCGAGCAGCCCGGACCGGACTCCGCCACCGCGCGGCGGATCGCCGAGCGACACGTCCTGTCCGCCGGCTGAGGCACCCGGGCGCGCCGGGCGAAACCCCGGCACGAGCACGGCCCGGCACCCTGTACACTCATGGTGGCCGGGGAGGGGATTCCCCGAAACACCCGGTCATGGTGGGCGTAGCTCAGTTGGTAGAGCACCTGGTTGTGGTCCAGGTGGTCGCGGGTTCAAGTCCCGTCGCTCACCCTGATGGAAGGATCGGGCCCCCGTTCCGCTTCGGCGGTCGGGGGCCCGTTCTCCTTCCCCGAACCCCGCGCCCGGCGCGGGGTTCGGGGAAACCGGTTGGGGGCCGGTCCGGCACGGACCCGGCGGACGCGATGGGCAAGGCGTGGACGTGACGGAGATCGCCGGGCTGTGGGACCGGGTGACGGGCACCCAGCCGCACCCCGGGCTGTGGGTGGTGCTCGCGACGGCCGCCGGTGCCCTGGTGTTGATCGGTCCGTGGCCCGTGTGGCGGATCACCCGCACCACCGTGACCATCGCGCACGAGGGTGGGCACGGACTGGTGGCCCTGCTCACCGGTCGCACCCTGGAGGGCATCAGACTCCACTCCGACACCTCGGGTCTGACCGTCTCCCGGGGCAAACCCACCGGCCCCGGCATGATCCTCACCGCCGCGGCCGGTTACACCGCCCCCTCCCTGCTGGGGCTCGGCGGAGCCGCCCTGTTGGGAGCCGGCCGGCTGACCGCGCTGCTGTGGGGGGCCACCGCGCTCCTGCTGGCCATGTTGCCGATGATCCGCAACGTCTACGGGGCGTTGACGGTCATCCTCACCGGCGGCGTCTTCTTCCTCGTCTCCTGGCTCACCGCCGCCGCTGTCCAGGCGGCCTTCGGCTATCTGGCCGTGTGGTTCCTGCTGCTGGGTGGGGTGCGGCCGGTCTTCGAACTCCAGCGCAAGCGGCGGCGCGGTGGCGCCCCCGACTCCGACGCCGACCAGCTCTCCCGGCTGACCGGGGTGCCGGCGGGGCTGTGGGTGTTCGTCTTCCACCTGGTGTCGATCGGTTGCCTGGTACTGGGGGGCAGCATGCTGCTGGACCCCGACGCCCTCGCCTGACGCCCGACGACCACGATGGGTCCCGGCCACCGAGCGCCCCTGCC
>NZ_VKHT01000760.1 GCF_014141535.1 Streptomyces alkaliphilus
TGTATAAGAGACAGCCGTCAACGCCCCCGGGCCCGGGCGGCCCGTCGAAGCCCTTGAGCCTTTTCCAACCCCGGGTGGTCGAGGCGAGGTGAAGGGTCGGCACGGCAGGCGTCACCGCTATCCGAATTCCCCGGTCTTCCGGCGGCTCCGGGCTCACCCTCCCCCGCGTCCACGGGTGATACCCCGGCAGTCCAATGGATGAATCCCGTTCAAGGCTTCTCCTCGCAGCGGAAATAGACCCTCTCCGAAACCTTCAGGGATCAAAGACGAGTGAAATCCGTCAAGATTTCGGAGTGATGAAGGAAAACCTTTCCGTCAGTCTCTTCCGATTCGATCACCCCAGCCCTTCCTCCTCGGGTCAGGACTTGACCCTGTCGATCACCCGTCCACTTCTCTCTCCGGCGAGCTTCTCCCGCTCACCCACCCCCGAGGGCTATCGGAGCATCCCGCCCGCTTCATGAACCGAATTCTCATCACCCACGGGAAAGGAAACGGGAAGCGTCTCTCTTCCCGCCGGTGAGGTGTCGGAGGCGGCGTTCAAACGTTGACACCCCTCCACTCCGAGGATGGTCAGGGCACCGAGCCCGAGCAGCACACCCGCGACGATGAGGCGGGCCCAAGGTCCTCCCATGACAAACCTTCCCTTCACGTGGAAGTCCTCACGCGACCAACACTCCACGAACATGCCCGAGAAGAAGAATTTCGCATGGGAAGTTCTTCGGAGCCGAAAACACCCTACCCGTCCGGGGCCCTCCGAGCGTGTGCTCCGAGGAAACCGATGCGTCCGGTTCGGGTCCCTCGACCGAAACCCACCACAGCGGTTCCCGGGGCCCGACGACACGACTTCGTGGGTTTCCGGGGCCCGGAGGTGCTCCACACGGCCGCCCGGGCCGAGCACGGTGGCGGATGATCACCCTCCAGAAGGAGTTGGACCGGCAGGTCCACGGCCTCTACGGTCTGCTGCGCGCCGGTCGACGACTGCGGCGCCTTCCTGACGCGGCACCTGTCCCGGCGCGGGCTCACCGGGAGGACCTGCCCCCCTGGCGCCCCCGAAGAAGACCCGGGGCCGCCGACGCACCGCCCCGAGGGTCGCCGAACAGGCAACCCTCGACGAGAGCTGAGCCGGACGAAGGGGCGACCGGTGGCTTCACCGGTCGCCCCTTCACCCGCACCACCGATCCCCGGAGCGGTTCCGGGTGCCGGTCGGCCACCGTCCAACCGACCTCTTCATCCCTCACCCGAAGTGCCTGATCACTTCCTCCGGGACCTGGCCTTTCTTTTTCCAGCAGTGTGCGACATGAGCGGCAGACTCCTGAAATCTCCCCCGATGAAACCCTCTCCGCCCTCCGGCGAGAAGGAGAACTCTCCGAATGCGATCGATAGAACACTCCCCGGCCGGGGTTGACCGGAAGAGTCGGACTTGAAGATCTTTTTATTCTTCTCGTCCAGCACAAAGCATGCGATTCGAATTCCACCTTCGAGGTCGACTCGGTACAGATGGAGACGGTCGGCCCCGCCGGTCAATGAAGTCCGGAAACACATTGCCATGCCTCCACCCCCAGCGACTCACCCCCAGGAAAGCGGTTTCCCACTCCCTGGAGGCAAGCAGGTTCACGCCATTGATGGTGGTCAATGAACGGGAAGATTCTCCGCAAGGATTTCGACACGTAGAGTCGGAAGCACGACTCTGGCCGCCTCAACAAAGCCCTCGGAGAGCTCATGAGCCATCGAGAGAAATTCTCCCTTCTCAATCCTCTCCTCTTGACGAGTGATCGCCAAGGGTACGCGAGGATCACAATGGATCCGAAAAAAATCACCATCCTCCGAGAAGCTCAGGTCAGCCTCGATTCCTTGCCCATAAAAATTTATTCCCCCTACCTCACCGTTCCGCAAGGAGCCAAGGAGATCCGGGAGCTGCTCCATCACGGAAGACAGATCATAGGAGACATCAACCGGCCACGGGTTCAACCCGAACCCTTCCATGTGAAATCCGAACCCGGCCTCTTGCAGCGCTTCGCAGACCACCATGACCATGGATTCGTATTCCTCCTCCTCGCCCACCGAAGAAAATTCTTCAATCTTCTCGACCGGAGAAATCAAGGAAAGCATAAAAGCCATCTGTGCCTTCTCTCAGGATGTCACGGGGTAGGCTGTGCGATACCCCCCCTTCTTTCCTGGAACCAGGATTGCCTCTCGAGCCGGGACAATTGACCCGTCCGACTTTATCACCTGTCCCAAACCTTCAGGTATTTCTACTTTTCGGGCCGAAGCGGCAGGGTCATAGGCATCGCGGAGGAAAGCAGCCGCTGCGTCATTGTCCAACCATTGCCCTTGGTCGTTCCCCGTGGACCTTGCTCGGTCACGCAGAGAGTTGGTGATCTTGTCACCTGCCCCATGCTGACTAAAGGTATGGCCGAACGTGGGGCGACTCTTGGGATTCCAATTCAGTTTTTCAGCCGGGTACCCTGCAAGGCCGAGCGGATCAACCCAAATGTAAGGGTTGTGGGGGTAGGTGTGGGGGTTGGGG
>NZ_VKHT01000761.1 GCF_014141535.1 Streptomyces alkaliphilus
GGACGTTCCCGGCCGGCGGACGTCCGGCCTGGTCCGGCCCCTCCCCCGTCCCCCAGCCCACGATGGGTCAGGCGCCGTCGCCCTCTTCGGGGTACCGCTCGCCATCGGGGCAACCGGCGCCGGTTCCGCAGCAGATGCGCCCCGCCGCGCCGATGCCCGCCGCACCGCGGGCGACGGACGGGCGGCAGCCGTATCCGGATCCCGGGTATCAGCCCTACGGTCGGCCCGCCCGGGGGTACTGAGGCGCGGTTCGGCCCTCCCGCTCCCGGGAGCCGCGAGGAGGTGGGAGCGGGACCGCTGCCCGGAGGGAGGACGGGCTCCGCGTGGTTCCCGTCCCGGTCGGTCGCGCCGTGAGGCGGGGCGACCGACCGGGACGGCTTCGGGGACGCCCGGGCGGGAGGGGACGCGGCGGAGTGGGCACCGCTCCGGGGGCTTTCCGAAGGATTGTCCACCGGGATGGACCGGGGGTCAGACCTCCACGTCCTCCAGGATGCCCAGGGCGTCCGGGACCAGTACGGCCGCCGAGTGGTAGAGGCTGACCAGATAGGACATCACGGCTCGGTCGTCGATCCCCATGAAGCGGACGTTGAGCGAGGGTTCGACCTCGTCCGGGATGCCCTCGCACCGCAGGCCGACGACTCCCTGGTCGTCCTCCCCGGTCCGCATCGCCAACACGCTGGTGGTGTTGGCGGACGAGATCGGGATCTTGTTGCAGGGCAGCAGCGGGATGCCCCGCCATGCCCGGACCGTGACACCCGCGATCCGCATCGGTTCGGGGTGGATGCCGCGAGCGGTGCACTCCCGGCCGATCGCCGCGATCGCCTTCGGATGGGCGAAGAGGTAGCGGGTTCCGCGACGGCGCGAGATCAGCTCGTCGAGGTCGTCGGGGGAGGGCGGGCCGCTGCGGGTGTGGATGCGTTGACGCAGGTCCGCGTTGTGCAACAGGCCGAACTCCCGGTTGTTCAGCAGTTCGTGTTCCTCTCGTTCGCGCAGCGCCTCCACCGTCAGCCGGATCTGCTCCCGGAGCTGGTTCATCGGCTCGTTGTAGAGGTCGGCCACCCGGGTGTGCACCCGCAGCACCGTCTGCGCGACACCCAACTCGTACTCGCGCGGTGCGGGATCGTAGTCCACGAAGGTCCCCGGCAGTTCCGGCTCCCCGTGGTGACCGGAGGCCAACTCGATCTCCGCCTCGCCCCTGCGGTTCTGACGGGGCAGCACCCGTCCGGTGAAGGCGTCCAGGTGGGCTCGGAGGGCGGGGAACTCCTCCCCGACCCGCCGGAGGGCGGCCAGCGGTAGGGCGAGCACGGTGCAACGGGTCGCGGCACGCAGTCCGGTGCGCCAGGTACCCGGGTCCGTGCCGACCATGGCCCCTTCCCCGGCGTGGTCGCCGTCGGCGAGCGTCTCGAGTTCCGCGGCACCCTCGTAGGGACCGGGGAGCAGGCGCCGAACCTTCCCGTGGGCGATGAGCAGAACCTCGGTGATCGGGGCTCCGGCCACGGCCAGGTCCTCGCCCGCCGCGTACTCGCGTTGTTCGCAGCGATCGGCCAGCGCGCGCAGTTCCTCTCCGTCCGGAAAGCCCGACAGGGGTGGCAACTCGGTGAGTTGAGCCGGGATGACGCGCACCGACGAACCGGAGACGACGAACTCCACCCGGCCGTTGCCCACGGTGTGGGTCAACCTCCGGTTGACCCGATAGGTTCCGCCGCGCACGTTGACCCAGGGAAGGAGTCGGGGCAACCAACGGGAGGAGATGCCCTGCATCTGCGGAGGCGTCTTGGTGGTGGTCGCCAGATTCCGGGCGGCCGTCGTGTCCAGGCTGCTCGGCGGGGACTGGGTCATGGGATGGGTGGAGCCTTTCGTGAGAGGTGTGGAAGCACACGGTGCCGACCGCGTCCGGCGTCGCGGACACGGAAATCGGACCCCGTCGCGCCGATGCGGGGACGGGGTCCCGGAAGGGGGGCGGAATTCCGACGGGGGACCGATCCGATCACACCGGGACCGATCCCCCGCCGGACACCACGAGTCGAAGGACTTTTCCGCTCGACTCCCCGAATTCACCGATCGAATTCGAGGGTTCGAATCAGCGGCCGATTTCGACGTCCTCGAGAATTCCCAGGGCGTCGGGAACGAGAACGGCAAGTGAGTAGTAGGCGCTGACCAGATACGACATGATGGCCTTGTCGTTGATACCCATGAAGCGGACCGACAGACCGGGCCGGTACTCGTCCGGGATTCCGGTGTGGTGCAGGCCCACGACACCGCGGTCCTGCTCGCCGGTGCGCATCACCACCACGGAGGTGGTGCCCCGCTCGCTCACCGGAATCTTGTTGCAGGGCAACAGCGGCACCCCCCGCCAGGAGGGCACCGACCGACCGGCGTACTCGATGCTGCCCGGGTGGATGCCGCGAGCGGTGCACTCCCGCCCGATCGCCGCGATCGCCTTGGGGTGGGCCAACATGACGGTGGGGTTCTTCCACACCGTGGCGAGAAGTTCGTCGAGGTCGTCGGGGGTGGGCGGGCCG
>NZ_VKHT01000762.1 GCF_014141535.1 Streptomyces alkaliphilus
GTGTAGATCCCTCCGGCTGCCAGGGTGGCCAAGGCGTGTTCGTGCTCGGCGGTGTCGTTGAGCCAGGCTCGGACGGGGGTTCGGGGGCCGGGATCGAGCTGGTCGGCGATGTGTCCGGCGCGGCCGTGTAACCACTTCATCGCCAGCCGGGGCGACGGCGCGTGGTAGCTGCCCAACGGGTGTTCGCGGTGGTGGCCGGTGGTGTGGGCGGAGACTTCGCACCAGTAGTGGCCCGTCCCCGGTGGTGCTTCCGCTCGTGGAAGTCTCAGCACGATCCGGCCTCGGTGGCGGTGAGTTCGGCGGTGATGGTGTGGCCGGGTCGGCCCCGGTGGATGTGCAGGCGGTGGGAGAAGTCCTGCACCAGCGCCAACCCCCGACCCCCGGTTGCCTCGTCCCCTACCTCGCACGGCATGGGCACGCGGTCTGTTCCGCCGGCGTCGGTGACCGCGACCGTGAGCAGTTCCGGGGTGCGGCTGATGACCAGCCGGAAGCCGAGCCGGGCGCTGTCGGTGTGCCGGATGGCGTTGGCGGTCAACTCCGTGACGATCAATGCCGCGTCGTCGCGTCGGGGGTCCTCGGCCAGTACGTCGCGGGTGAAGCGGCGGGCACGGCCGACCTCTTCGAGAAGTCCGGGGCAGGTCAGTTCCCAGACGCGGACTCTACTCATATACTCGTGCATACAAGTTCCTTTGCGCTGGTGGGCGGTGTGGACCGAAACGAAGTGCTAGACGAGTCGCACGCCGTCGTGGGCGCGCACGGCCGGCGGGGTGCGGTGATCCATGGCGTCGAGCACGCGGATCGCGTACGCCTCGTCCGCCATCCCGGCCACTTCCTCGCGGGTGACCCAGCGCAGTGCCCGGGTCTCCTCGCCGGTGGTCGGAACGCCGTTGATCGCCTCGCACCGGAAGACCATGGAGACGATCAACCCGACCATGTTCTTGTAGACCCCCGTGAGGGCGGCGTCGGGGGAGATCTTGATGCCGGTCTCCTCCAACACCTCCCGCACGAGCGCGTCGGTGATCGTCTCGCCGGGCTCGACCACGCCGCCGGGCGGCTCCCAGTGACCGTTGTCGCGCCGCTTGATCAGCAGGGCGCGTTCGGCGTCATCGATGATGACCCCGGCGACGCTCACGGAATGGGGGCGCTCGACGGTGCTCACGGTGCTTGGAATCCCTTCCGGTGGCTAGGCTGCCCACCGTAGCAATCCCATATGGCCTCTCGTCTAGATATCCGTAGGAGTTCCCGTGACCTCTTCCCCGTCCGCCCTGCTCGGCGCCCTGGACCCGACAAGTGATCGAGCGGTGTTCCGACAGATCGCCGATCACCTGCGCGAGGCCATCGACAAGGGCCGTTTCACCGAGGGTGCCAAGCTGCCCTCGGAAGCGGAGTTGGTCGAGCACTACGGCGTCTCCCGGATGACCGTGCGCAACGCCATCTCCATCCTCCAGGGCGAGGGCCTGGTCCACGCCGAGCACGGCAAGGGCGTCTACGTCCGCCCCCGGCCCCCGGTGCGGCGCCTGGCCTCTGACCGCTTCGCCCGACGCCACCGCGAGCAGGGGAAGTCCGCGTTCACGGTGGAGGCCGAAGCCGCGGGGAGTCGTCCGGAGGTCGATCAACTGGAGGTGCGCGAGGAGCGCCCGAGTCAGGACATCGCCGCGCGGCTCGGCGGGGCCCGCAAAGTGCTGGTGCGGCGTCGGCGCTACCTGCTGGACGGCCGGCCGGTGGAGTTCGCCACCTCCTACCTGCCGTTGGACCTGGCGCGCAACACCCCCATCGCCCAGCCCAACCCCGGACCCGGCGGCATCTACGCCCGGCTGGAGGAGTTGGGGCACCGCCTGGAGCGCTTCGAGGAAGAGGTGCGGGCCCGGATGCCCGCCCCGGCCGAGGTGAAGACGTTGCGCCTGGCGGCTGGGGTGCCGGTGATCCACCTGATCCGCACCGCCTACGACACCGAGGGTCGGGCGGTGGAGATCTGTGACACCGTGATGGCGGCCGATGCCTATGTGTTGGCCTACCAGCTCCCCGCCACCTGAGGGCAGTTCCCCGGCGGTCCGCCCCGGCGGACTCGTACACCACAGCACGGCTACTCGTATAGACGAGTGGGGGAGTGGTGTGGCACAGTGGAACGCGCCAACAGTTCGAAGGCATCACCCCGTTGCATCTCGTCTAGACGACTAGGTGTTGGGGTGGTGCCGCTTCTCCCGAGGAGACGTTCCGTGCGTTCCATCCGTGTCGAGACCTCGTCCGCGACGATCCTGCTCACCGAAGCCCCCACCCCCAAGGTTCGCGACCGCCAGACGGGCGAGATCGCCAAGGACGCCACCAGCGGTGAGGCGCTGATGAAGGTCGGCGTCGTCTACATCGAGGACGGCGAATCCTCCCTCTTCCACGTCACCGTGCCGGAGAGCGGCGTCTCGGAAGGGCTGGTGCCCGGCTCCCCGGTCGCCCTTCCCGGCCTGGTCGCCCGCCCGTGGGAGTCGGTGTTCAACGGCCGGGAGCGGCACGGCATCGCCTTCCGGGC
>NZ_VKHT01000763.1 GCF_014141535.1 Streptomyces alkaliphilus
GGCCTCCCCCGGCGGGATCGGTCGCGCGGGGTTCGTGGGTGTTCGCCGGTGCGGTGGATTCCGTGGGGTCCGGTCCTGCCATGCGCCCATCCTGCCGGCCCGCCGGCGACGGCGGGGCCCGCCCCGACCGGTGACCGGTCGGGGCGGGCGCGTCGGGGTCGGGGACGACCCGGGGACGGGCCGGCCGTCAGCGCTCGACGGGTTCGCCGAGCAGTTCGCGCATCCGCTCGATCTCGGCCTCCTGGCCGTCGATGATCTCCCGGGCGAGGTCGGCGGTCGGCTCGTGGGAACCGTCCGCCAACACCTGTCGGGCCATCACCAGCGCGCCCTCGTGGTGTTCGATCATCAGCTCGAGGAAGGCGGTGTCGAACTCCTCGCCGTCGAGGGCGGCGAGGCGGTTCATCTGCTCCTCGGTGAGCATGCCGGGCATGCCGTGCGCCCCGTGACCGTCGTGGTCACCGTGGCCGTCGGCGTCCTCGACACCCCACTCGTCCAGCCAATCGGTGAGGGTCTCGATCTCCGGGCCCTGGGCGGCCTCGATCTCCTCGGCGAGGGTGCGGACCTCCGGTGAGGCGGCCCGGTCGGGGGCGAGTTCGGACATCTCCAGGGCCTGCCGGTGGTGGGGGATCATCTCGCGGGCGAAGGCGACATCGGCGTCGTTGTGGTCCTCGAGGGGCTTCTCGTCCCCGGCTGCGGGCGCGCCGTGACCGGCGTGCTCGACGGATCCGGCGTCGGTGCCGCAGGCGGTGAGGGTCAGGGCGCCGGCGGTCAGGGCCGCCACCGCGAGGAGACGACCCGACCGGCCCCGGCGAGCGGGGACGCCGGCAACGGTGCCGGCGGTAGGGGCGGTACGGGCGGTACGGGCGGTACGGGCCGCGGGAACGCCGGAAAGGAAGGCATGGCGGGTCGGACGCATGGTGAAGGACTCCTGCGATGGTTCACCGCCGGGCGCGCGATCGGGCCGCGCGGGGCGGACTCGAAAAGGGAACGTGACGGCGCCGGGCGCCGGCCGCGGGGCCGACCGCCCGGAGGCGCTCCTATATCCGCAGGAGTTGGAGTTCGCTCAGCGAGGGCGGAGCCCGGAAGCCGAGCGGCGCGCACGACCGGGCCCCGGGCGGGGCCGGCGCGAGGACCGGTACCGGGGCGGTGCCGGTGGGCAGCGGCGGGGAGGGCGCGAGGGCCACGCCGGAGGCGGCGCAGGTGACCTCGGTCCGCTCCCCGTGCCCGCAGGGCTCCCGCGTGTCGGCGGACCGGTCGGCGGCCGACGGGTGCCCGGGGGCGTGCTGGAGCGCGGTGAACGGGTGCCCGGGGCCGTGGGCACGGCCCGGACCGTGTTGGTCGGCGTGCCCGGCGGCCGGATGGGCGGCGGAATGGTGGCCGGGAGCCGTCACGGCGGCGTGCGCGAGCGCCGGAACCCCGACGCCGTGCAGGACGAGCACGCCCAACAGCAGTGGCAGCACCCGAAGGAGCCGAACCGCCCGGGGGAGCCGGGACATTCGGGACACGCCGCCCCGCCGTCCCGTTCCACGCCGGCTTCCGCTCACGTCGTCATCCTAGGCGGGAGGATCTCCCGTCCGGGATGCGGACATCCCGGCTCCGTTGGTTGCCGTACCCACCGATCCGGGCAGGGGCACCCCCGCGGTGGCACGGTCGCCGCCCGACGACAGCCCCCGGCGGCACCCCGGCGGGGTGCCGGAGACCGTGGACCGGGACGCGAGGGAGGAGACGAATGACCCCACTGGGAACGGCGCGCCGCAGCACGGCCGAGGCCCTGGACCACCTGCGACGCGCGGCCCGCGGCCCGGGCTGGGAGCGCGACGACCTCGTCCTCCAGCTCAAGATCGTCGGCGCCACGGTCGTCGCCTGGCTGATCGCCTCGGCGGTCCTGCCCTCCACGGTGCTCACCTTCGCGCCCTTCACCGCGCTGCTCGTCCTCCAGGGCACCGTGCACCGCTCGTTGCGGGTGTCGCTGAAGTACCTGGCGGCGGTGGTGGTGGGGGTCAGCCTGGCCGCCGCGTTCGGCGTGACGGCGGGCGTGCACGGCTGGTCGCTGGCGATCCTGATGCTGCTCACCCTGGCGGCCGGCCGGCTGTGGCCACTGGGCAACGAACGCACCCAACTGCCGGTCGTCGCGCTCTTCGCCTTCGCCGCCGGCAACGGCGACCCCGACTACGGGCTCGACCTGCTGCTGGCCGTCGCACTGGGCGCGGGGTGCGGGCTGGGCTTCTCCCTCGTCCTCCCCGCCTCCCCGCACCGCCGCGGCGACGCCGAGGAGGCCTGTGCGGACCTCGCCCGACGGGTGGCGGCCATGCTGCGCTCGCTCGGTGAGTCGCTGGCGGAGGAAACGCCCGAGGAGAGCACCGTCCGACGGTGGGAACGCCAGTTGCGCGACCTGGAGGCACGCACCCGCAGCGCCCGGTGGGTGGTCTCCGAGAGCGAGGACGCCGCCCGGCACGTGGCGGCCCGACGGCCGGGACGACGCCCCGGCCGCGGGGGCGGGGCGGCGGGGGCGACGGC
>NZ_VKHT01000764.1 GCF_014141535.1 Streptomyces alkaliphilus
ACCCCCGCCCCCGGCGGCCGCGGGTCGGCCCGCGTCCCGGTCAGCGCCGCTCGGCCTTGGCGCTGCGGGACATCAGCCCCTTCAGCTCGTCACGGGGCGAGGTGCCCTCGTGGACGATGCGGACCACCGTCTCGGTGATCGGCATCTCCACCCCGTGGCGCCGCGCCAACAGCAGTACCGAGCGGCAGGACTTCACTCCCTCCGCCGTCTGGCGGGTGACCGCGATGGTCTCCTCCACCGTCATGCCGCGCCCGAGGTTGTGGCCGAAGGTGTGGTTGCGGGACAGCGGGGAGGAGCAGGTGGCGACGAGGTCGCCCAGGCCCGCGAGGCCGGCGAAGGTGGCGGGGTCGGCTCCCATGGCCAGACCCAGTCGGCTGGTCTCCGCGAGGCCCCGGGTGATCAACGACGCCTTGGTGTTGTCGCCCAGCCCCATGCCGTCGGCGATGCCCACCGCCAGGCCGATCACGTTCTTGACCGCGCCCCCCAGTTCACAGCCGACCACGTCGGTGTTGGTGTAGGGGCGGAACCGGTCGGTGTGACAGGCCCGCTGGATGCGGCGGGCGATCTCCTCGTCCCGACAGGCGACCACGGACGCGGCGGGCTGCCGCTCGGCGATCTCCCGGGCGAGGTTGGGGCCGCTGAGGACGGCGATGCGGTCCTCGGTCACACCGGTGGTCTCGGCGATGACCTCGCTCATCCGCTTGGCGCTGCCCAGCTCGATGCCCTTCATCAGGGAGATCGGCACGGTGTCGCGGGGCAGGAGGGGGGCCCATTCGGTGAGGTTGCCGCGCAGCGTCTGGGCCGGCACGGAGAGGACGGTGAACTCCGCGTCCCGCGCCGCCTCGGCGGGGTCCGTGGTCGCCCGCACGGTCTCCGGCAACCGGATGCCGGGCAGGTATTCGGGGTTGACGCGCTCGGTGTTGACCGCCTCGGCGATCTCGGGCCGGCGGGCCCACAGGGTGACCCGGCAACCCGCGTCGGCGAGCACCATGGCGAAGGCGGTGCCCCAGGATCCGGTTCCGTAGACGGCGACGGAGGTCACTCGGTCGTCTCCTCGATGGTGGCGCCCGCGGTGGCCGGGCCCGTTCCGGCGCCGGCGCGGCCGGCGCGATCGCGCTTGTGGATCCAACGGTTTCGCGGGGGTGCCTCGTTGCGGATTTCCGCGAGTTGGGCGGTCACGGCGTCCATGATGCGGTCGGTGGCCCGGCGGAGCAATTCGTTGTCGATCTCACGATCGTGGAACTCGGAGAGGTCCACCGGGGGGCCGGCGACCACGGTCAGCCGACGGCGCGGCAGCAGTCGGATGCGGCGTCCGCCGGCGTAGGGGGGCAACACCTCGTTGGCGCCCCACTGCGCGACGGGGATGACGGGCGCGCGGGTCTCCAGGGCGACCCGCGCCACCCCGGTCTTGCCCTGCATGGGCCACAGGTGGGGATCGCGGGTGAGGGTTCCCTCCGGGTAGAAGGCCACGCACTCCCCCCGACGAACGGCTTCCACCGCGGCCCGGAAGGCACCGGCCGCGTCGGAGGTCTCGCGGTAGACGGGGATCTGACCGGTGCCGCGCATGAAGGACCCGACCATGCCCCGACCGCGGAAAAGCCCGTCCTTGGCCAGGAAACGGGGCACTCTTCCGGTGTTGTACTGGAAATGCGCGTAGGAAAGGGGGTCGAGATGCGAGTTGTGGTTGACCGCGGTGATGAAACCGCCGGTGGTGGGAATGTTCTCCTTCCCGCGCCAATCGCGGGAGAAGAGCAGCACCATCGTCGGTTTCACCAGGAATGCGGCAAAGCGATACCAGAAGCCGATTCTGCGGCGGGACACTCGGACACCATCTCCTCTTGCGCTCCTCGTGGGCCCTGTACGCCTCGTATGCCCGGGCGGATTCGGTAGCCTCGACGGGCCGCCGTGCGGAGGGCACCGGCCACGGCGGTCACGCGCCCCGTCCGGCCCGGCGCCGGTGGCGCGAACGGCCGGACAAGTCTGACCCCGGGCCGGTGACCTGTCCAGCAGATCGTCTCATTGGTCCGGTCGGGGTCAACGGCAGGGGTGGCGCGCGTCCGGGAGTCGCGCGGCGGAGCGAACGGAAGCGGGATGAACGGCCGGACTGGAACGGTCCCGACGCGGGACGACCGGGTCGCGGATGCGCCGACCCCGGCTCCGTGGGTCGCGGTGATCCCCCTCAAGGCCGGAACGGGGGCCAAGTCCCGGTTGGGCGCGGCGCTCGGGGAGCGGGCCCGGGCGTCACTCGCCCCGGCTCTGGTCCGGGACACCGTGAGGGCCGCCCTGGGGTGTCGTGTGGTGCGGGAGGTCTTCCTCGTCACGGACCTCACGGACCCCGGGGCTCTCACGGGCCTCGCCGGTCTCACCGTCCCCGGGGACCACGGAGCACCCGGAGCGCCCGGAGACGAGGTGTCACCGGCGGGCGGGCCGGGGGTGCGGATGGTTCCCGAGGTGCCGAACGGCGGGCTGAACGCCGCGGTGGAACAAGGGGTGCGGGCGGCCCGGGCGG
>NZ_VKHT01000765.1 GCF_014141535.1 Streptomyces alkaliphilus
GGAACGGGGCATGGGGAAACCCTACGGCCCGTCGCCGACACACCCCCGCCCCACCGCGGAATACCATCGGGGGAGGCGGCTTCGGCCGTCCGCGCCGACCGTCCGCCCCCGGACGGTCGGGACTTCGACAAGGGGAACCGGTGACAGACACGGACCAGCCCGCATCCGGCGGCCCGAGGGCGCGGCGTCCCGAGGAGGGCCGGCAGGGCATCCTGATGGGACGGGTGCGCGGGGTGCCCATCTACGTGGGATTCAGTTGGTTCCTCGTCGCCGCCCTCATCACCTGGTTCTTCGGCAGTCAATTGGAACGTCTGTTCCCCGACCTGGGTGCCGTGCGCTACCTGCTGTCGCTCTTCTTCGCCGTGGCCTTCTACGCCTCGGTGCTGGTCCACGAACTCGCCCACACCGTCGCCGCCCTGCGCTTCGGCCTGCCGGTCCGTCGCATCCGGCTCCAGTTCCTCGGCGGCGTTTCCGAGATCGAACGCGAATCCCCCACGCCGGGCAGGGAGTTCTGGCTCGCCTTCGTCGGTCCCCTGCTGTCGCTGGTGCTCGCCGCGCTCTTCGCCCTCGGTCTGCTGGCGGTCGAGGCCGGGACGGTGCCCGGCGTGCTGCTGGCCGCGCTGATGCTCTCCAACCTCATCGTGGCCGTCTTCAACCTGCTGCCCGGCCTGCCGCTGGACGGCGGGCGGATGCTGCGGGCCGTGGTGTGGAAGCTCAGCGGCCGACCGATGACCGGTACCGTGGCGGCCGCCTGGAGCGGCCGGGTGCTGGCCATCGTGGTGCTGGTCGGCTTCCCGCTGGCCACCCACGCCGGTGGGTTGGCCGAGCGGGAGTCGATGACCGGCGTGGACTCGATCATGGACGGCCTGCTCGCCGCCGTCCTGGCCGCCGTCATCTGGACCGGGGCCGGGAACGGGCTGCGGATGGCGCGACTGCGCGAGCACCTGCCCGCACTCTCCGCCCGGGCCCTGACCCGGCGCGCGGTCCCCGCCCCGCCGGACCTTCCGCTCTCGGAGGCGCTTCGCCGCGCCAACGACGCCGGTGCCCGGGCGCTGGTGGTGGTGGAGGCGGACGGCACCCCCAGCGCGCTGGTGCGCGAGGCCGGCATCGCCGAGGTACCGGAGCACCGACGCCCCTGGGTGCCCATCGGCGCCCTCGCGCGCGAACTGACCGAGGGGATGCGGGTGCCCGCGGACATCGGTGGCGAGGAACTCCTGGACCACCTGCGGGCCGTTCCCGCCACCGAGTACCTCGTGATCGAGTCCACGGGGGAGATCTACGGGGTGCTCTCCACCGCCGATGTCGAACACGCCTTCGTCTCCGCGATGACCCGTCGCGGGCGCTGAGCCCGGCGCCGCCGACGGACTCGATTGGGGCCGTGGGCGGGCGCTGGTCTAGGCTGGCGCCCATGTCCGAACCGACCGGTGCCGCCCGCCGTCGCGGGCCCTTCCAGGCCGGGGACCAGGTCCAGCTCACGGACCCCAAGGGCCGCCACCACACCTTCACGCTCGAGGCGGGGAAGAGCTTCCACACCCACAAGGGAGCCTTCCCCCACGACGAGCTGATCGGCGCCCCCGAGGGAACCGTCGTCCGCACCACCGGAAGCGTCGAGTACCTGGCGCTGCGCCCCCTGCTCCCCGACTACGTCCTGTCCATGCCGCGCGGGGCCGCGGTGGTCTACCCCAAGGACGCGGGGCAGATCCTCGCGATGGCCGACATCTTCCCCGGTGCCCGGGTGGTCGAGGCGGGGGTGGGCTCGGGTTCCCTGAGCGCCTTCCTGCTGCGCGCCGTCGGTGACGGGGGGATGCTGCACTCCTACGAACGTCGGGCGGACTTCGCCGAGATCGCCCGGGGGAACGTGGAACGCTACTTCGGCGGTCCGCACCCCGCCTGGCGGCTGACCGTCGGCGATCTCCAGGACCGCCTGGAGGACACCGAGGTGGACCGGGTGATCCTGGACATGCTCGCCCCCTGGGAGTGTCTGGACCCGGTCTCCAAGGCCCTGGTGCCCGGCGGCATCGTCTGCGCCTACGTCGCCACCACCACCCAGTTGGCCCGCACCGTGGAGACCATCCGCGAGCACGGCTCCTTCAACGAGCCCACCGCCTGGGAGACGATGGTCCGCACCTGGCACGTGGAGGGGCTGGCGGTGCGCCCCGACCACCGGATGATCGGGCACACCGGCTTCCTGCTGACCGCCCGACGCCTCGCCGACGGCGTCACCCCGCCGCGTCGCCGTAGGCGCCCGGCGCCCGGCGCCTACGGCGAGGACTACACCGGACCCGGCGGGAAGTCGGCCGGCGGCGACCGGGCGGCGAAAAACGCGACGGACGGGGGGACCGGCGGCACGGCATGACGCCGTGCCCCTCTCCCCGCGGAACCTCCGGACCGGGCGTCCCCTCCCGGGCGCCCGGTCCGGCCGGGGCCGGGCGGCCGACCCGGCCGTTTCGCGCCGGGGCACGATGTGACACGATGCCGGCACGGTTCCCCGCCGTCCCCCCGTTCTCC